>CASGAH010000076.1 GCA_949299375.1 uncultured Eubacteriales bacterium
GAAGCCATTTGCTCCTCGGAAAAGGAGAGGAGGCCACAGGGGGAAGAAACCGCGAGTCGATCACATCGGATGCGATGGAAGCATTGATCGGAGCAATCTATTTGGACGGTAGTTTTGCTAGTGCGAAAGAGTTCATCCACAGGTTTGTACTCAATGACATCGAAAAGAAAAAGCTCTTTTTCGATAGCAAGACTATCTTGCAGGAAATTGTCCAACGGGATTTTTCGGAAGGACTGACGTATGAACTGCTCGGAGAATCCGGTCCGGATCACGACAAGATGTTTGAGGTCCGGGTGCGGATTGGTGCGTCTGAAGTCGGGAGAGGAAGCGGCAGGACCAAAAAAGCCGCCCAGCAGATGGCTGCCTATCAGGCCATTCTGACACTGCAGAAGAGAGGATGACGAAGGCAGGAGAGACGGAATGTATCTGAAGTCCATTGAAATACAGGGATTTAAGTCGTTTGCCAAGCGGATGAACCTGGAATTTGGCCCGGGAATTACGTGTATTGTAGGGCCAAACGGAAGCGGGAAGAGCAATGTTGCGGACGCGGTGCGCTGGGTTTTGGGAGAACAGAGCGCGAAACTGCTGCGGGGAGTCAACATGCAGGACGTCATTTTTTCCGGGAGCGACAGCCGAAGGGCACAGGGGTATGCGAGCGTGGCGATCACATTTGACAACGCAGACCGCAGCCTGAATCTGGAATTTCCGGAAGTAACCGTATCCCGCTTCGTTTACCGCTCCGGCGAGAGTGAATACCGGATCAACGGGACAATCTGCCGCCGAAAAGATGTGCAGGAGTTGTTCTACGACACAGGAATCGGAAAAGAAGGGTATTCGGTCATCGGACAAGGTCAGATCGATCAGATCCTGTCGTCCAAACCGGAGGACAGGAGAGAGCTGTTTGACGAAGCTGCTGGAATTGTCAAGTTTAAACGCCGAAAAGAGGAGACACTGAAAAAGCTGGAGAGCGAACGGCGAAATCTTGAGCGGGTGACGGACATTCTGGCGGAACTGGAACGGCAAAGAAAGCCCCTGCGGCAGCAGGCGGAGAAGGCAAAGCAATATTTGCGGCTCTACGAACAGTTAAAACAGTGCGAAGCGGCAATCTATGTGCTGGAGCAGGAGGCAGGGGAAAAACAGCTCCTGGCGCTTGCAGAGAAGCTTTCTCTTGTGCAGGCGGATCTTGCGCAGGAGAAAGAGGCGGGACAGCAGATTCTTGTGCAGTATGAGGAGGCCGCCGCAAGAGAAAATCGCTTTGCGCAGGAATATCACGATATGCAGGACGCATATCATCAAATGGCGCAGCAAAAGACGGAGATGGAGAACCGCGCGGCTGTCTTGCAGGAGCGAATCCGAAGCCTCGAAAAAGAACAGAGCCGTCAGCAAACGCAGCAAGAACAGAGCGAACAAATGCTTCTTTGCGCACAGGAGCAGAGAACGGAAGCAAAGAAGAAAAGAGAGCAGACAAAGCGGCAGCTTGTCTGTGATTTGAAATACTGTGAAGATCTGCGCTATCAAAAGGAACAGTCGGAAGCAAAAATTGAGCAGTTCGGGGAAGAGATAGAGCGGGAAAAGGAAAGCATTTTCTCGAATTTTCATCAAAAGGCAGAGATCCGTGCCAAACTTCAGCGTCTGGAAGCGGTTTTGGAGCAGCAAAAGATGCAGCGGGAGGACATTTCGCGGAGATGTCGGGAGCGCAGTGAGGAACGGGAGCGGCTGCAAAAAACGGAAAACGACAGCCAAAAAGACCGTCAGCAGATGGAGGCGCAGAGAACGGCGCTTTGTCAGAGCGCAAAGCAGCTGTCTGCAAAGCAGCAGGAGCTGTCCGGGGCGTGTGCAGACTGGAATGCGCGTCTTGCCCGGCTGGAACAGCAGCTGCACCTGTCAGAGACAAAGGCGGAAATGATGCAAAACCTTGCGGAGCGGTATGAGGGCTACGGAGCGGCCATCCGCAAGGTGATGGAACAAAAAGGACAGTGTCCCGGCATCTATGGAGTTGTGGCAGATCTGATTCAGGTAGAGAAACCGTATGAGACGGCCATTGAGACGGCACTCGGAGGCCGAATCCAGAACATTGTCATCGATACAGAAAAGACAGCGCAGACGATGATTGATGCGCTGAAAAAGAACCGGTGGGGGCGGGCGACCTTTCTCCCCCTGGATGCCGTCCAAAGGGAGGAGGGGCAGTCCGCAGTTTTGCTGCGGCAGGAGATACTGGAGGAGAACGGAATTCTCGGCACAGCAGACCAACTGGTAAATGCCGATTCTCGCTACCAGGGCGTCGTCCGTCAGCTGCTCGGCAGAATTGTCGTCGCAGACTGCCTGACAAATGCGCTAAAGGCGGCAAGAAAATACCGCTACACTCTCCGCATTGTGACACTGGACGGGGAGCTTCTCCAGGCGGGGGGAGCGATCACCGGAGGCGCCTACCGAAACTCGGCCAATCTTCTCGGACGGCGCCGCGAAATAGAAGAACTGAGGCGGCTGGCCGCAGAACAAAAAAGAGAACGGGAACGGATGTTTCAACTGCTGGACAAGAAAAAGCGGGCCTGTGCGGCGCTTGAGAAACAGATTTCGGAGGGGCAGGACGCCATCCGGGAACTCTCCGCAGAGATCGCCGAAGCGGCAAGACGCAGTGAGGAGAGAAAGGCGCACATGTGCGATCTGACGGAGAAAAACCGGGCAGAACAGGAATTACAAAACAGGCTGGAGCAGTCCATTGCGGATGCGAAAACCGGGCAGCAGCAGCTGCGCAAAACAGCAGAGGCGCTGGAAGCGGAATGCGAGGCGCAAAAACAGCAGATCGCGCAAGAGACGGCGCGGCTTCAAGCGGAGCGCACGAAAAGGCAGACGCTTTCCGAACAAATTTCCAGCCTCCAGATCTCCATCTCCTCCGGCAAACAGGAACAGTCCTACCTTGAGGAGACGATCCGGCGGCTGGAAGCGGAATGCGAACGGCTTGGCGGGGAGCGGGAGCGGATTTGCCGCGAACAGATGGAGTGCCGGGAAGAAGCGAATGCGAAAACCGAGAGCCTGTCTTTGTGCCGGGAGAAGGCAGAACAAAATGAGATGCAGATGCACTCGTGCAGAGAGAGGCTGGATGCGTGTGCTGCCCGTCAAAAGAACTGTACACAGATCCAGCGGGAGCTGTTTCAAAAGCAGGAGCAGTCCGCCGGGCGGATGCGTGTGCTTGAGCGCGAAGAGATGGTTCTCTCGGGACAGAAAGAAAAAATGGAAGAGCGCTTAAACAGACAGACCGATTTCGTGTGGAACGAATACGGATTGACCTTTGGGGAGGCGAGGACGCTTCGGGGAGACAGCCGGGAAAGTATGTCTGCCCTGAAACAAAGGTCGGGGGAACTCAAGCAGCAAATCCGCGCGCTCGGGGCGGTCAATGTCAATGCGGTGGAGGAATTCCGAAAACAAGACGAGCGGTGGCATTTTCTGAGCGGTCAGTATGAGGACCTGACCCGCGGCGAGGAGGCGCTAAAACAGATCCTCGTCCATCTGGAAGAGGGAATGCGGGCACAGTTTCGGGAAAAATTTCAGGAGATCCAGAGAGAATTTCAGGCGGTGTTCCGGGAATTGTTCGGGGGCGGGGATGCGTCGCTTGTGCTGACCGAAGGGGATGTCATCGAGGCGGGAATTCAGATTCACGCCCAGCCGCCCGGGAAAAAACTGCAGCACATCCTGCAGCTGTCCGGCGGGGAGAAAGCGCTGACTGCCATCGCCCTTCTTTTTGCCATCCAAAACCTGAAACCGTCCCCGTTTTGTCTGCTGGATGAAATTGAGGCGGCGCTGGACGATTCCAATGTGGATCGGTTTGCAGAGTATCTGCACAAACTGTCAAAAGAAATACAATTTATCATCATTACACACAGGAGAGGGACGATGCGCGCGGCGGACCGGCTCTACGGAATCACGATGCAGGAAAAAGGAGTGTCTGCACTTGTCAGCGTCAGCTTGGCAGAGGGATCAAAAGCGATCCCGTCGCTTGACAATTCTGCTTTCCTGATTTAAGATGAAAAAAAGAAGGGAAATATAAGGCAATGGATGGCCGTAATGCGCGGCGAAAGGAAAAGGAAAATGGGCGATAAAAAAGGATTTTTTGGGCGTCTTGTGCAGGGACTGACAAAGACAAGAGACAATATTCTGTCCGGAATTGACGGCATCTTCAACGGTTTTTCCGAGATTGACGATGATTTTTATGAGGAACTGGAAGAAGTGCTGATTATGGGCGATTTGGGCATTCACACGACGATGTCCATTATGGAGAAGCTGAAGCAGAAGGTAAAAGAACAAAAAATCCGGGAACCGGAAGCCTGCAAGGAATTGCTGGTCAACAGCATTCGGGAACAGATGGATCTGGGACCCAACGCATATGAGTTTGAAAACCGCAAATCGGTTGTCCTTGTCATCGGCGTGAATGGTGTGGGAAAGACAACATCGATCGGAAAACTGGCAGATCAGCTGAAAAGTGAGGGAAAGTCTGTCCTCGTTGCGGCTGCGGACACATTCCGCGCGGCGGCCATCGATCAGCTCGAAGAATGGGCCAGACGGGCGAATGTCCCGATCATCGCGCACAAAGAGGGGTCAGATCCCGCCTCCGTTATCTATGACGCAGTGCAGGCGGCAAAGGCGCGAAAGACGGACGTTCTCTTGTGCGACACAGCGGGAAGGCTGCACAATAAGAAAAATCTGATGGAAGAGCTGAAGAAAATCAACCGCATCATCGACCGGGAGTATCCGGAGGCGTACCGGGAAAATCTCATCGTGCTGGACGCAACGACCGGACAAAATGCGCTGCAGCAGGCGAGGCAGTTTCAGGAAGCGGCGAACATAAGCGGCATTATTCTGACAAAGATGGATGGAACCGCCAAGGGAGGAATCGCTGTTGCAATCCAGGCGGAACTCGGCCTTCCGGTAAAATATATTGGAGTGGGAGAAAAGATTGACGATATGCAGAAGTTTGACTCCGATCAGTTCGTCAGGGCACTGTTCGGGTGATCGGTCAGACAGACAAATGGAGGAGAAGACACGGATATGATGACATTGGAGAAATTTGAGGAAGCCAGTGAAGTGGTAAAAAAAGTGACGCAGGAGACAAAGCTGATCTACAGCGAATATTTTTCTGCGCAGACGGGAAATAAAGTATGGTTTAAGCCGGAAAACATGCAGTATACGGGCGCATATAAGGTGCGGGGCGCATTTTACAAGATCAGCACCCTGACAGAGGAACAGCGAAAGAAAGGGCTGATTACCGCCTCTGCGGGAAACCATGCCCAGGGCGTCGCGTATGCGGCCAAAATCTACGGATGCAAAGCAGTCGTGGTGATGCCGGCTACGACGCCTCTCATAAAAATCAACCGCACAAAAGGCTACGGCGCGGAGGTCGTTCTCCACGGAGATGTGTATGATGAGGCTTGCGAGTACGCGCTGAAACTGGCAGAGGAGGAAGGGTATACGTTCATCCATCCGTTTGACGATTATGATGTTGCCATCGGACAGGGAACGATTGCGATGGAGATCGTAAAGGAGCTTCCCACCGTCGACTACATCCTCGTGCCGATTGGAGGCGGCGGACTGGCATCCGGCGTGGCCACGCTGGCAAAGCTGTTAAATCCAAAGATTCAAGTCATCGGCGTGGAGCCGGCGGGCGCCGGTTGCATGACCGCATCGCTTGCAAACGGCCGCGTGACAACGCTTCCGTCTGTGAATACGATTGCCGACGGCACGGCGGTAAAGACGCCGGGAGAAAAGATTTTCCCTTACATTCAGGAAAATCTGGAGAGAGAAATTCTTCTCATCGAGGATCAGGAGCTGATCGGTGCATTTCTCGATATGATTGAAAACCACAAAATGATTGTGGAGAATTCCGGGCT
The DNA here is from genome assembly GCA_949299375.1 of uncultured Eubacteriales bacterium. Taxonomy (GTDB): domain Bacteria; phylum Bacillota; class Clostridia; order Lachnospirales; family Lachnospiraceae; genus UBA2942. The sequence continues at coordinate 5,883 of CASGAH010000076.1, forward strand.
TCTCACGGTGGCAGCACTGAAACATTTGAATGTCAAAAACAAGAAGATCGTCTCTGTGCTCAGCGGCGGAAACATGGATGTCATTACACTGTCATCCGTCGTGCAGCATGGACTGATTCAGAGAGGACGGATTTTTACCGTGTCCATCCTCCTTCCGGACAAGCCGGGGGAACTGCAGCGGGTTGCCGGGTGCATCGCAGCGTCCAATGGAAATATCATTAAGCTCGAGCACAATCAGTTCGCAAATGTCAACCGGAATACCGCAGTGGAACTGAAAATTACGATGGAGGCATTCGGGGAAGAGCACAAGAAAGAGATTTTGGAGGAGCTCGAGGAGGAAGGATACCGCCCGAGCATTGCAGCACCGATTCTGTGACGGCCAGGATCCATCCTTCGGGCGTATCGCGCAAAAAAAAGTGAGACTGTAAAGAAAAAATACTTGACAATCACCTTGAAATCATGTATGATGCTCAAGGTGATTGATTTTTGTGATGCGCCCGGAGGGCATCCTCAAGCGGCTATGCCGCGAGATGTCCGCGTATCGCAGAGGATTAACCGGTAGGACAAGGGGGGATCCAGGATGGAACGGATCGTCGAGCAGACGTTGTTGTATGACTTTTATGGAGACCTTTTGACTGACCATCAGCGCAGAATCTACGAGGCGGCTGTCTTTCTGGATTTGTCGCTGAGTGAGATCGCCGCGCAGGAGGGCATCAGCCGGCAGGGCGTTCACGATCTGATCAAGCGCTGCAACCGGATCTTAGAAGGGTACGAGGAGAAGCTGGGACTCGTATCCCGGTTTACCCGGGTAAAAAAACTGGCGGCACGGCTGGAGTGCCTTACAGCCCAGTATGTACAAGGCCGTGATGAGGAAGTTTTGGACGGAATGACCAAAACCGTGAAGGAAATTGTAAAACAGCTGTAGAATCAACGTCTGCAGACCTCACAGCACAGAAGGAGAGGATTGGTATGGCATTTGAGAGCTTATCCGATAAGCTTCAGAATGTATTCAAAAATTTAAGAAGCAAAGGCCGTCTGACGGAAGCGGATGTCAAAGCAGCGCTGAGAGAAGTAAAGATGGCGCTTCTGGAAGCGGATGTCAATTTTAAAGTTGTAAAACAGTTCATTAAGAAGGTACAGGACCGGGCTGTGAGACAGGATGTGATGAACGGACTGAACCCGGGACAGATGGTCATTAAGATCGTTCATGAGGAACTGATACAGATGATGGGTTCCGACGGGAAGGAGCTGGAACTCAAACCCGGAAAAGAGATCACCGTAGTGATGATGGCGGGTCTTCAGGGAGCCGGTAAGACGACGACGGCGGCGAAGATCGGTGGAAAACTGAAAGCCAAAGGAAAGAAACCGCTTTTGGTGGCATGTGACATTTATCGCCCCGCAGCGATCAAACAGCTGCAGATCAACGGGGAGAAGATGGGTGTGGATGTGTTCCAGATGGGAACCAGCCACAGACCGTCAGAGATCGCGCAGGAAGCGCTCCAGTATGCCAGCAAAAACGGGCACAATGTCGTCCTGATCGATACAGCCGGTCGGCTTCATGTCGATGAGGCGATGATGGAAGAGCTGATTGAGATAAAGGAGAGCACCGGCGTCAGCCAGACGGTTCTTGTCGTAGACGCCATGACCGGACAGGATGCCGTCAACGTCGCAAGCCTCTTCCAGGAGAAGGTGGGCATTGACGGTGTGATTCTCACAAAGCTGGACGGCGATACAAGGGGCGGAGCGGCGCTTTCCATCCGGGCTGTCACAGGCAAGCCTGTCCTGTACGTCGGAATGGGAGAGAAGCTTTCGGATCTGGAACAGTTCTACCCCGACCGAATGGCATCCCGCATCCTCGGCATGGGCGATATTATGAGCCTGATTGAAAAGGCGCAGTCCCAGGTGGACGAGGAGAAGGCAAAACAGCTGGAACAGAAGATGCGCAAAGCCCAGTTTGATTTTAATGATTATCTCGATCAGATGGATCAGATGCAGAACATGGGAGGTCTGGGGGAGATCATGAAAATGATTCCCGGAATGAGCAGCATCAAAGGGATGAGCGATGTAAATATGGAGCAGGGAGAACGGCAGATGGCCCGGATTCGTTCGATCATTTACTCGATGACGCCCCAGGAGCGAGCCAATCCGGATCTTTTGAATCCTTCCCGAAAAAACCGCATTGCCAAAGGCGCAGGGGTCAGCCTTGCGGAAGTGAACCGGATGGTCAAGCAGTTTGAGCAGGGAAGAAAAATGATGAAACAACTGCCCGGAATGATGGGCGGCAAAGCCGGCAGAAGAGGCAAGTTCAGACTGCCTTTTTAGCATAGATTACAACAAAACAGGAAAATATATCATATCTGGAGGAAAAAAAGATGGCAGTAAAGATGAGATTAAAGAGAATGGGTCAGAAGAAGGCTCCTTTTTACAGAGTTGTTGTAGCAGACAGCCGTGCTCCGAGAGACGGAAAGTTCATTGAGGAGATCGGAACTTACGATCCGACCAAGGATCCGAGTGTGATCAAGTTTGACGAGGAAGCTGCGAAGAAGTGGCTGGCAAACGGAGCACAGCCGACGGAGACTGTGGCAAGACTGTTGAAGATTGCCGGAATCAAGAAATAATCTGCACGAAAGCAGAGGATCTGCGGAGATCAGAAGGGAGCTTCCAAATGAAAGAATTGGTTGAAGTGATTGCGCAATCACTGGTTGACTTTCCGGATCAGGTCGTTGTTACCGAAGAAGAGACAGAGAAGGGAACAGTTATTTCCCTGAAGGTTGCCGCTTCCGACATGGGCAAAGTAATCGGAAAACAGGGACGAATTGCCAGGGCAATCCGCTCTGTTGTGAAAGCTGCGGCTACCCGTGAGGATAAAAAAGTAATTGTTGAGATTGAGTGAAACCCTGACAGGATCCGTACATGCGGGAGCGCCTTAAAGCGCTCCCG
>CASGAH010000077.1 GCA_949299375.1 uncultured Eubacteriales bacterium
TTTTTTCTCAAACTCAATATATTTCACCATTTAAAGTCCTGATTTATGCAAATTGGCTGTTGTAAAGCTGAGCGTAAGCTCCTCCCTTTTCCAGGAGTTCCCTGTGCCGTCCCTGCTCAATAATGTTTCCATTCTCCATGAACAGGATCATATCTGCGTCCACAATAGTGGAAAGCCGGTGGGCGATCACAAAGCTGGTCCGGTTCTTCATCAGGCTGTGCATGGCCTTTCCGATCTCCATCTCTGTCCGGGTGTCTACGTTGGACGTCGCCTCATCCAGAATGAGCATATGGGCGTCCAGAAGCATTGCCCTGGCAATCGTCAGGAGCTGTTTTTGTCCTTTGGAAATGTTGACACCGTCATCGCTTAGAATTGTGTCATATCCCTGTGGAAGCGTCATAATATAGTGGTGAATGCACGCCGCTTTGGCCGCCTCCACGACCTCTTCCATCGTCGCGTCCTCTTTTCCGTAGGCGATGTTGTCCCGTATCGTCCCGTAGAACAGCCATGTGTCCTGGAGCACCATCGCGTAGGATTTTCGAAGGCTCGCGCGCGAAATATCATCTGTGAGCGTGCCGTCCACCCGAATGGTTCCGCTGTCCGGGTCATAAAAGCGCATCAGCAGATTGATGATGGTCGTTTTTCCGGCTCCGGTCGGCCCGACGATGGCGACAAGTGTTCCGGGTTCCGCCCTCAGCGTCAGATCGTGAATGATCTGTTTTTCCGGTACGTATCCGAATGCAATGTGATCGAGCTTCACCTCCCCGTACACCTCTTCCAAAAGTCTGGCGCCCTCCCGGTCCTGCTTTTCCGGAAGTTCGTCTATCAGGCGGAAGACGCGGTCCGCTGCCGCCAGAGCCGACTGGAGTTCACTCAAAATGTTGGCGGTCTCATTGATGGGCCCGGAAAACTTTCTGGAATAGAGAACAAAAGAGGAGATATCGCCCAAAGAGATCCTGTTCAGCAAAAACAGGATGGAACCGAACATCGTGACAAGGGCAATGGAGACGTTGCTGATCAGATTTACCATCGGTCCCACGACAGCCGCCGCATAGTCCGCCTCGTAGTATGCGTTGACCGCCTCTTTGTTTTTTTCGATAAACTTGCGAATCGTATTTTCCTGCTGGTCATACGCCTTGAGCGTCTTTTGTCCCCCGAGCATTTCCTCAATAAATCCGTTGAGTTCTCCCAGTTTTCTGGAGCGCCGGTGAAAAAGCGGACGCGTTTTGGCGGTAATCCGCCGGATCAATACGATCGAGAGCGGCACCGTCACGCAGAAAATGAGGACAAGCTCCGGTGCGATCCAGATCATCATGGCGAGGGAACCGGTCACGGTAATGACGCTTGCCATAATCTGAACCAGATCGGAGGAAAGACTCGTGTTGACGGTGTCGATGTCGTAGGAAATCCGGCTGATGATGTCACCGGCCTGGTTCCGGTCAAAGTATCGGATCGGCAGATCGAGAAGATGATCAAACAGCTCTTTGCGCATGGAAAACACGATCTTTTTTGTAATATACAGCATTGTGACAGACAATGTATACGAGACAACTGCGGAGGCGGCATAGCAGACTGCCATCCAGATGCAGTAAAAACGGACAGCCGCGAAATCTACGTTCCCGCTTCCAAGCTCAATGGCGTCGACTGCGTAGCCGGAAAGGCGCGGTCCAATCAGCGCCAGTCCATTGGATGTCATGCTGAGACAGACCGCAAACAGAAGCGGCCACCGATAGCGAAACAGATAGGTGCAGAGCCTTAAAAAGGTCCCCCGTTTGTCCGCTACAACGTGATTGTCATAATTCGCAGCTCGGTCTGCCCTGGATGCCCGATTGACTGGCGGCATATGATCTCTCCTCCTTTCCCATCTGGGATTCGCGGATCTCCTGATAGATGCGGCACGAATCCATCAATTCCTCGTGTGTTCCCATTCCAATCATCCGCCCCCGCTCCATCACAATGATTTTGCTGCAATGTAAAATGGAACTGACTCTCTGGGCAATGATGACGGTCGTGATGCCGGGATACCATTCCCGGATTCCTCTTCGAAGGTTGGCATCGGTTTTGTAATCCAGCGCGCTCGAGGAATCGTCCAGAACCAAAATTTCCGGTTCCCCCGCCAGCGCTCTGGCAATGAGTACCCTCTGTTTTTGTCCTCCGCTCAGTCGCGCCCAAAACGATGTTTTCCCGCAGTGTATCCTGAAAAATGATGTCATTTTGAAAGACCGTTCCGAATTTTCTGCGCAGCTCCTCTTTCGGAAATGCGCGGACGTCCCGTCCCTCAACCCGAACCACGCCTTGACGCGTGTCATAAAAGCGCATCAAAAGCTGCAGGATGGTCGATTTGCCGGATCCGGTCTCCCCGATGATTCCAAGCGTCTCTCCTTTTTTTATGGAGAACGTCAAATCCGACAAGATGTCTCCCCCTTCTCCGTAGCCAAACGATACATGGTCAAATTCAAGCAGCGTATCGGATGGTTTTTCCTTTTTCGGATCATTCTCTTTCTCCGGCACGGTCAGCAAATCCTCCGGCAGTTCGAGCACTTCGACAATCCGGTTGGCGGAGGCGCTTGCCTTGGAGAGGACCGTAATCATACGGTTGAGCATCATAATGGAGTTTAAAATCATTGTCACGTACGACATAAATGAGAGAATTGTCCCGGCCTCCATCTTTCCCGCATGAACCCGCTGCGCACCCGCCGCGAGAATCAAAACGAGGCCCAAATTGAGGAGAAATCCGACGCCCGGATTCATCGCGTTCATCAAAACGCCTGCCCGCTGATCCCGCTCCACAACCTCCCGGTTGATGGCATCAAATTTCTCCCGTTCCAGCCGCTCTCTCGACAGCGCCTTGATGACCCGGATGCCGGCGATATCCTCGCGCATCAGGCGGACAAAGCGGTCGTTTGATTCCTGGACAGCCCGGTACATCGGAATTCCTTTTCCGGAAATCACTACGACGACGAATGCGATGACCGGGAGAAGAACAATCATGACGCACGTAAGCGACACATCCAGAAAAAACGCCAGAATCAGCCCGCCCACGAGCATGATGGGCGCCCGCACACCGAGCCTTTGAATCATGCCGAGCATCTGATGCACGTTATAAGTATCTGAGGTGGAGCGGGAAATGAGTGACGGCAGTGTCACCTGCTCCGCCTGGCTGCTGGAAAGATAGGAAATTTTCCGGAACAGATCTTCCCGGATCCGCTCGGTCGTATTCCTCGCCACACGGGAGGCCATCCGGTTGGCGATCACATTTCCGGCAAACGCAAGCCCCGCAAAGACGAACATGACGCCTCCCCAGAGAAAAATCAGCGCAATATTTTCCCTCGGGACGATCTTGTTGATGATATACCCCAAAATCATTGGCAAAAACAATTCACAAAATGTGGCCGACAGCTTGATCGCAAGCCCTCCTGCCATCTGAAGGGAATAAGGAGACAAATACGCAAATACTTTTTTCATGAAATTCCTCCGCTTGGGTCTTATCGCAGAATCAGGGAAAGCGCCGGATGGCATCTTTCCCTGTCAGTGTAGCATATTCTTTTTTGTTCGAAAAGCGTTCGCGCCTGATGTGCCAGAATCCGACATCAAAAAGCTAGAATTCTACAGCATCCATCAGCTCAGCTCGATTGCACCTGTGTACAGCTGATAATATCTTCCCTTCTGATCCAGAAGCTGCTCGTGCGTTCCTCTCTCGATGACTCTTCCATGCTCGAGCACGATAATGGCCTTCGAGTTGCGGATTGTGGAGAGACGGTGGGCGATGACAAATGTTGTTCGGGTCGACATCAGACGGTCCATTCCTTCCTGGATGTTTTTCTCTGTTCTCGTGTCGACGGAGGAGGTCGCCTCGTCCAGAATCAGAATCGGAGCTCTTGACAGAGCCGCTCTGGCAATGTTCAGCAGCTGGCGCTGTCCCTGGCTCAGGTTGGAGCCGTCCCCTTCGAGCATCGTATTGTATCCATCCGACAGGTGCATGATGAAGGAGTGCGCATTTGCAATCTTTGCCGCCTGGATGACTTCCTCATCCGTGGCGTCCAGACGACCATAGCGGATGTTCTCCATCACCGTTCCGGTAAACAGATGCGTGTCCTGAAGGACAAGGGCAATGTTGCGGCGCAGCTCATCTTTGTCAATGTTTCGGATGTCAATCGTATCGATCGTAATGCGCCCTTCCTGGATCTCATAAAAACGGTTGATCAGGTTGGTAATCGTCGTCTTACCTGCTCCGGTAGATCCGACAAAGGCAATCTTTTGCCCTTTTCTCGCATACAGCGTGATGTTTTTGAGGATGGTTTTGTCCGGGTTATATCCGAAGGTAACATTCTGGAGAACAATCTCCCCTTCCACATTTTCCAGCTTGTGAATCAGCTTGTCAGTCGGGCTCTTGTCTTCCGCCGGAATGTCGCCAAATACCGGTTCGGGCTCCAGATCCATAATGGAGAATACGCGCTCTGCTCCGGCGAGGGCGGAGAAAATCGTATTGACCTGGTTGGAAATCTCGTTGATCGGCCGGGAGAACTGTCTGGAGTAGTTGACAAAAATACTCAGACCACCCACGTCAAATCCTCTGGCCACGCAGAGAATACCGCCGACTGCTGCGACGAGGGAGTAGGAAATCTGACTCAGATTTCCCATGACCGGTCCCATGATTCCTCCAAAAAACTGTGCATTGATCTGTTTGTCGCGCAGATCGTAGTTGAGTTTTCCGAAGTCATCGATGGCCATTGCCTCATGGTTGAACACTTTTACAACCTTTTGTCCGCTGATAACTTCCTCGATGTTTCCATTGAGTTTTCCGATGGCGGCCTGCTGCGCGGTATAGTATTTCCGGCTTCTTCCGCCCACAAATCCGACCGCTTTGATCATAATTGGAACCATCAATACTGTCACGATGGTAAGCCATATGTTGGTGTACAACATGATGCAAAATGTGCCGACAAGCGTAATCATACCGGAAATCATCTGCACCATCGTGTTGTTCATCATTTCTCCGATGGAGTCGACATCGTTTGTATATCGGCTCATCAAATCGCCGGTGCTGTTCGTATCAAAAAAGCGAATGGGAAGCTTTTGCATTTTTCCAAACAGATCGTTTCTCAGTTTTGCAATCGCTTTCTGTGAGATGGAAATCATGATGCGCGACTGCATGTAGTTGAACACAATCGCAACCAGGTAGACAACTGCCATTCTCGCCAGTCCCATAAACAGACCGCTCACGCTTCCCTGTCCGTTTTCCGGCGCAATGTAATTGTTGATGATCGGACGCAGCATATAGGAACCGATCAGCGTCGCCGCTGTATTTCCAATGACGCAGATGCCGACAACAATGAGCCGCAGGGTATCCTGTCTCAGATACGAAAACAGGCGGGCAATCGTTGCCTTGACGTTTTTTGGCTTTCCCTGTTTTACAGGCATTCTCTGTGGGGGCATTATGCAGTCACCTCCTTATTGGTCTGAGATTCGTAAATTTCACGGTATGTGTCGCATGTCTGCATCAGTTCCTCATGTGTTCCCATTCCGGTAATGACGCCTTCATCCATGACAAGAATCTCATCGGCTTCCATTACAGAGGTAATTCTCTGCGCAATAATAATCTTCGTTGTATCTTTCAGCGTTGTCTGGAACGCCTGTCTGATTTTCGCCTCGGTCGCTGTGTCCACGGCACTCGTCGAGTCATCGAGAATTAAAATCTTCGGCTTTTTCAGGAGTGCTCTCGCGATACAGAGACGCTGCTTTTGTCCTCCGGATACGTTGGAGCCGCCCTGTCCGAGCTGCGTTGCGTACTGATCCGGGAAACTCATAACAAAATCGTGCGCCTGTGCGCTCTTTGCAAATTCCTGCACTTCCTCCTCGGAGGCGTCCGGATTTCCCCAGCGGAGATTTTCAATGATGTTCCCGGAGAAGAGCACATTCTTTTGCAGTACCATGCCGACACCTTCCCGGAGATGATACAGCGAGTAGTCTTTTACATTGATGCCGTCAACAAGCACCTCGCCCTCGTCCACATCGTACAGACGCGGAATCATCGAGACAAGCGTTGTCTTTCCGCATCCTGTCGAGCCAATGATTCCAAGCGTCTTGCCCGGATCAATGGAGAACTGGATATGGCGCAGCACCCACTCGTCACGGTTTTTGTAGTAGCGGAAGGAGACATCGCGAAATTCCACTCTTCCTTCCTTCACCTGTGCATCCGGATGTGCCGCCTGCTCATCTGTCAGGTCAATCTCTGTATCAAGCACTTCGTTGACACGTTTTATCGATGCCATCACACGGGAGCTGTTCAAAAAAATCATCGACATGATCATCAATGACATCAAAATCTGTGTCACATAGTTGGTAAACGCCGTCAAATCTCCGACGAGCATTCCGGTATTTCCGATGATCATATTTCCGCCATACCATACGACTGCAATGGTTGTCGCGTTCATAATCAGCATCATCACCGGCATGTTGAAAATTACAACGTTCATTGCGCGAAGTGTCGTATCCCTCAGATCATGATTCATCTTCTCAAACTTTTCTTCCTCAAAGTCATTGCGCACGAACGATTTGATGACGCGGATGTTTACAAGGCTCTCCTGAATGCAGGAGTTCAGCTGGTCAAGTTTCTTCTGCATGATTCCAAATCTCGGGAACGCAATGATCATGATGGTGGCGATTGCCGCAACGAGAATTGGAATGACAACCAAAATGACGAGCGCCAGGCGGGCATTCATCGTAAACGCCATAATCATTGCGCCAATCAGCATTCCGGGTGCTCTCAGACATAAGCGCAAAACCATCATAATCATATTCTGAATCTGCGTAATGTCGTTGGTCAGACGGGTGACAAGAGAACCCGTGCTGAACGAGTCGATGTTTCGGAATGAGAAGTTCTGGATTTTTTTGAACAGATCCATTCTCAAATCCGCTCCAAAATTCATGGAAGCCTTTGAGGCAAACCAGGCTCCTGCAATTCCGCCTCCTGCCATCAAGAGGGCAAACAGGCACATGATTCCCCCGCATCCGAGAATATAGGGAATGTTTCTCTCTCCCACGCCGTTGTTGATGATCTTAGACAACATGTACGGCAGGAAAACCTCCCCCAATACTTCGACAATCATTCCCAGAGGTCCGAGAATCCAGTAAATCAGGTAGGGCAAAATATATTTTTTATACCTACTCACAGACGTTATTCCTCCTTTGAAATTGTTCCGCGCCGCATGGATGGGCAGCGGCCGCGCCCAAAGTTTGTGTTCGCTGTCGGCTGAGGTTTTCCAAAATCCGTTCGAAATAACCCGACAGCTGAATCAGCTCTTCGTTTGAAAACCCTTCAAATATCGTTCGGTCCATTTCCTGAAAAATCTGAAGGCTCTGCCGGATGATGTCCCGCCCCTTTTGGGTGATCTCCACTTGATTGTAGCGATTGTCCTTTTCATCCATGCTTCGGGTGATGTACCCTTCCGCCTCCAGTTTTTTGAGTGAAATTGTCACAGCGGCGGTACTGATGTTCAGCTCCCTGGCCAGATGCGTCTGAGACACATTGGCGTTCTTCTCCAGATACATCAAAAGATGGTGCTGGTTCTCATACACGCCAAGATTTGATATGCGCTGGTCAAAGTTTTTCTTGTGCAGGCGGCATACTTTCAGCATCCTGCCCACCGACAAACGGCGCAGCTCCTCCACATTGTTTCGTTCACTGTCTGTCACATACAACCTCCCTTCTTCCCGGGTTCATTCCGGAAGTCCGCCTCTCTTTAATTAACCAATTAATAATTAATTAATTAATTGTATGGGTAGTATACAACATTTTTCCTCGCAATGCAAGCTTTTTTTAACGGGTCGGGGAAAGAAATTTCCCCGATCCGTTTCCGATGTGATCCGATTTTACATCCGCTCCGGAGCAGAAAATCCGAGCAAATCAATGGAAGTCTCTAGGATGTGCTGTGTCAAATCGATCAGAGCCAAATATCCCGCCTGCTTCTTTTCGTCTTCTTCCGACAAAATCCGGGTTTCATGGTAGAAGCGGTTCAGCGCGTTGGACAGCTCATATACATAGGAACAGATTTTGTGCGGCGCCAGTTCTTCATACGCCTGTTCTACCGTCTCTGCAAAGCGGCTCAGCGAAAGCATGAGCGCTTTCCCGGACTCATTTTGCGGAGGCAGAAGATCCGATTCCACTTTGGTTCCGTTCATCTCCTCATATTTGCTGCGGATGGATTTGATCCGGACAATGGTGTAGAGGATATAAGGGCCCGTATTTCCCTCAAAGGCAATAAAACGGTCCACGTCAAACACGTAGTCTTTGGAAGCCTGATTCGACAAATCCCCGTATTTGAGCGCGGCAAGACCAATCTGAGCGGCCGTGCGGCGCATCTCCTCCTCCTGCATGGAGCGGTTCTCCTGCATTTTTTCGTACACAGCGTCCGATATGTCCGCAATCAGTTTTTCCAGCCGCATCACACCGCCGTCTCTCGTCTTGAACGGTTTTCCGTCCTTTCCGTTCATCGTGCCGAACCCGAGAAAGCGCAGTTTGGTCGATTCCTCCACAAGCCCTGCTTTCTTTGCCACACGAAATACTTGTGTGAAATGCATCTCCTGGCGTTTGTCGGCGACATAGATGATCTGATCCGGGTTAAACAGTTTTCTTCTCTCTACGATGGTCGCCAGGTCCGTTGTGGAGTACAGCGTCGCCCCGTCCGACTTGACGATAATGCAGGGCGGCACTTCCTTTGTGTCGCTCTCCTCTTTGACGTCCACCACGAGAGCGCCATTGCTCTTGTAAGCCAAATGGTCTGCTTTCAGCTTCTCGACCATGTCCGGAATGTAGGGCTGGGCATCGCTCTCTTTTTTCCAGAGATCAAATGTGACATTCAGATTTGCATAATTTCGCTTCAGATCCGAAACTGACACATTCATAATATGATTCCAGAGTGCCCGATACCCTCTGTCGCCGTTTTGCAGCCGGACCGTCGCATCGTGCGCTTGTATTGCAAACGCCTCATCGGTCTTGGCCTTCGCGCTGGCACACGGGTAAATCTCCTCCAGCTCGGCGATGGTAAACGGCGCCTCCTGCGGGTAATCTCCGGAAAACGTCTCGTCAAAATAGGGAAGCTGCGGCATTCTCTGCTTTACCTCCGCAATGACAAGCCCCATCTGCAGTCCCCAGTCTCCCAAATGTACATCCCCGATCACCGTATGGCCGAGGTAGCGCCCGATTCGCTTGATGCTCTCTCCGATGATGGCAGAGCGAAGATGACCGACATGGAGCGGTTTTGCCACATTCGGTCCGCCGTAGTCCAGCACAATCGTCTCCGGACTGTCGGGACGAGAGACGCCAAAGCGCTCCTGTGTGCGCATCTGGTTGAGATACGCGCAGAGTGCGCTTCCGCTTACCGTAAGATTGATAAATCCCGGCTTGACGGCGCTCACACGCTCAAACAGCGGATTGCCGTCTAATCGCTCCACGACTTCCTGTGCAATCAGAAACGGCGCCTTTCGGTATTTCTTTGCTCCGGCCATCGCCCCATTGCACTGGTACTCACAAAGATCCGGGCGATTGGACAGCGCTGCCTTTCCGTAGGACGCATCATATCCGCAGTCGGCAAAGGCAGACGATACTTCTTTTGAAATCAATTCTATTATACGATCCATGTGTTCCTCCCTGATTCTACGTTGCTTGAGCGGCGTATCGCTTCGCAGCACAGCTGCTCTGCGGATGCCCATCAAATGCTCACTCAACATAAGAACGTGCCGACGTTTCTGGAGTGCAGAGTTGCCGACACGTTTTTCCTGCATCTGTTTTTCGCCGGCACTGTGTTTGGCAAGCGATGTCTCAATCAGCAGATGCGCCGTCCTTTTTTATTTTTGTTTTGCATCTTTGATGCTGAAGCTAATTCTTCCCATTTTGTCTTTTCCAAGGCAGACAACTTTCACAACGTCTCCGAGGGTGAGGACGTCCTCCACGCGGTTGATTCTCTCTCTGGAAATTTTGCTGATGTGAACCATTCCCTCTTTTCCGGGTGCAAATTCCAGGAAGGCGCCAAATTCTTTGATGCTGACAACTTTTCCGGTGTAGTACTGTCCCTGCTCGAAATCAGATGCGATGATCTGGATGAGGTCGATGGCTTTTTCGATCATCGACATATCATTTCCGCACACAGAAACGAATCCGTCATCGTTGATGTCGATTTTTACCCCTGTCTCATCGATGATGCGGTTGATGACTTTTCCCTGCTTTCCAACGACATCCCCGATCTTGTCCGGGTCAATGGTAATGTGACAGATCTTTGGCGCATATTTGTTGACTTCCGGGCGCGGCGCTGCAATTGCGTCTTTCATTACGCCGTCGAGAATGAACATTCTCGCCTCTTTTGTTCTGTAGATGGCTTCCTCTATGATGGGGCGGGTCAGTCCGTGAATCTTAATGTCCATCTGGATGGCCGTGATTCCATCCCGCGTACCCGCAACTTTAAAGTCCATATCGCCGAAGAAGTCTTCCAGCCCCTGAATGTCTGTCAGCACGATGTAATCCTCGTCGGTCTCTCCGGTTACAAGACCGCAGGAAATGCCTGCCACCGGCTTTTTGATCGGCACACCTGCTGCCATCAGAGACATTGTGGAGGCACAGATGGATGCCTGGGATGTGGAGCCGTTCGACTCAAATGTCTCGGATACGGTTCGGATCGCATACGGGAACTCTTCCTCGCTTGGAAGAACCGGAACGAGCGCGCGCTCTGCCAATGCGCCATGGCCGATCTCCCGTCTTCCCGGTCCTCTGGAAGGCTTTGTCTCTCCTACCGAGTAGGAAGGGAAGTTGTAGTGATGCATGTATCGCTTGGATGTCTCGTTCAAATCCAGTCCGTCGATTTTTTGAATCTCAGACAGCGGCGCCAGCGTACAAATGTTGCAGATCTGTGTCTGTCCGCGGGTGAACAT
>CASGAH010000078.1 GCA_949299375.1 uncultured Eubacteriales bacterium
TCTGATGAACCGGGATGTCATCGCCATCAACCAGGATGCCGCATACAACCAGGCCTATGACGCCAGCACAAAAGGATTGAACAATGAACCGACGGAATATCCGATTTATGTGCGCCTTCTGGAAAACGGAGACTACGCCATCGGATTTTTCAACCTCTCCGACAGAAAGAGCAGCCGCTGGGAAACCCATCTGCTTTTGGACGGCATCGGACTTCCGGAGAGTACGGGAAAGACATTAAAACTCCGGGAACTCTGGACGGGAGAAGAAACGATTGTTACAAATGGCATTATGCTGGAGGAGATCGAACCTCATGCTTGCAGACTGTACCGCGCCAAAGTGATCAATCCGGGAGAAATGAGATGTCGGAATGTATGAAATGTCACAGAAAACTTACGGGAGATGAAATCGGACTCTATCGAAAACTGATCGGACGGGACGCCGAAACGTTTTTGTGCAAAACATGTCTGTCCGGGAGACTGAAAATCAGAGAAGAACGGTTGGATGAAAAAATCAGGCAGTTCAAAAAACTGGGATGCACACTGTTTCCGAGGGAATCGTCCGGGTGACGGTGACGCCCGGGAAAAGACCGGGTCCAGTCTTCGAAAGACAGACTGGACCCGGTGTGATAGAATCCTCAGAAACGGCTTTGCCGTGAGCAAAGCGACATCGATCAAATCATTTCTGGATCAGGAGAGGAAATGCATTATAGTTCCATCTTTCCTTCTATTCCCTCAAAGTCAATGATGCGTGTGCTGCCGTCCCGCAGCACAATCGTCACAGGTCCGTAACCGCCGCGCGCTTGCGGGTCTGTGTACGAGATGGATTCAATCGGGAAAATTTCCTCCTCGGTAAAATCCTCCAGGCTCTCTTTTGTAATGACCTGAGAAATCAAAATATACGGCCCATAGCCATACTGTTTCCGGCGCGTTGTCTTTGCGTAGACGACGATGGAACGTTTGGAATCCGGATTGGTATTCTCACTGTGAAGGAGAGAGAGCTCCTCCCAGCCGTCGTAGATGGTCATGGCAAGCTGTTTTTCCCGTCCGGTGAAATCGTGACCTTTTAATACAATGGCCTTTGCATTTCCCTTCTCCCGATGCTGAATCGTCGTCATGTTATCTGGGAATCCGTAGGCTCCGAGTGTCAGCGAGACGGGACACCGGTAAAGGCGCAGCTTGTCTGCCCGCAGGATGCCGTAGGGGACAACAAAATCGGCCAGATTGATGGCCTGCGTGGAGTGTGTTTCCCGCGAGAGCGTATAGTCAAAAAACTGTCTCCGGTAGAGAACCTGATTTCTTTCCCCGTGCCAGAACGTCACATTGGCGCGCGCATTGGTATGGAAAAGCGGATCGTGGAGGACATATTGCTGTGCCTCCACATCCGGAGCAGGCGCAGATTCCCACGGATATTTCGTGTTGAAGCACAGCTTGGAGTAATTCCACATATCGTGAATCCACTCGGAAGACTTGACAACCTTCCCGGTCCGCAGGATGGTCTCTCCGTTGGCCTGATGATTGGAAAAGCAAAGTGCCGGTCCGTCCAGTGTGGTCACTTGTGTCTCCTTTTCTGTCAGCGTCTCCCAGGAGCCGTTGTGCTCCACTGCCGTCCAGAAAGGATGATCCTCCGGGAAATGGAGGCAAAGAAACGCTTTTCCCATCCAAAGCGGGGATTCCGCACAGGAATATCCCTGCACCAGAGGCGGAAACGGTCCATAAAAACCGAGTGTCGCCACGCCGTCGCAGAGAAAATCCTCTCTGGAGAGGAACTGCAGAAGCGATCCGGAACAAATGCGGCGAGCCAGACCGGGATCGACAAGGGGATGGCGGAGCATAAGATTTCCGTCAAAGGCGCTTGTGGAGGCGTTTCGGTAAATGTTGCTGCGCCCCCACATGTTTGTAAACCCATCGCGGTCAAAAAAGTTGGGATATGTCTTCATCAGGGCATTGGAATATTCCTCGAACTTCTGGGCGATGTAGGGGGCATGTTCATAACCATACCATACGTTCCAGATGGGAGCGTACACCTGAAAGGCCCAGCAGGAATAATAATCAAACGAATGTCCGTCCCGATACCACCCGTCTCCCGCGTAGTAGTGGAGAATCGTTTGCGCGTGATCCATCATGATCTCTTCGTCAATGGGATAACCCTCCATATGGAGAAATGCCATGTCCAGCATATTAAAAAGTCTCCAGTTTTGAGGAACGGTATTCCCATGGGCAAATCCCGTGAGAAACTGGGCAATGGTATCCCGCTCCGTTTGGGTATATGTGTCCCAGATTTCTTCTCTGCAGACCCAAAGGCAGATGACAAGCGCACATGTCTCCACGGTTTGCTGGAATGCGCGGGTCGGATCAGAATACCCCAGCATCTGGTGAAGTTCCTCATAGAATCCGACACAGAGCGGATCTCCTTTTGTGCAAGAGCGAAGAACGTGTGTTTTGTAGTAATCTCGAATGGAATACCCGCAAATGGTCAAATCCGGGTCCTCATGGAGAAGCGGGGCGGCAAGAAAGAATGAGCGGGCAAGGCCCTCAAAATATTCTGCCTTCACTTCCCACAGGGCATCCGGACTGTGGGGGTAGGTGATGGCGGTCTCCGTGCGGGGCATGACAACCGGATCGTCAAACGAGCGGATATGCTGAAAAATGCCGTTCAGCAGATACGTACCGGCTTCTAGCCAGCTCTTTCGGGTCAGGCCGGTGTAGGGGCTGATGGAAAAATCCAACGTTTTTGGAGTAAATTTCATGAAAAACCTCCTTATATGGGGAAAATGCAATCAATGCGAAATTCAGGATGCGATGCGGGGGTCAGATGGCGTTTGACCCTTGAGATCATTATAGCAGAGATTCGGAAAAAAGGTGAGGAAATCTCAAAGAAACAGAAAATTTAGAGAGGAAATTGGAGAGATCGGAGGAAAAAAAGAATGAAAATTGCACATCGCAGGGACTGGTCGGAACAATTGCCGCAGGAAGAGGGATCCATCCCGGAACAGAGCATTCAGGAGCATTTGCAGAATGTCGCCCAAAAGGCAAAAGAATTTGCGGATGTGTTTGGATATGGGGCGTACGCATATACTATTGGAATGGCGCACGACATTGGAAAGTATTCAGATCTGTTCCAGAAAAAAATTCGGAATAACCAGAACATTTTTGTGGATCACAGTACGGCGGGAGCAATCGAACTGCAGAAAATGAGAATGTCAGCGGGAGCATTTGCGGTGGCCGGGCATCACGGCGGACTGCCCAATGGAAGATCGAGCGAATCCAATTGTCTTTACAAGAGGGTTACCAGCAGAAAGATAGAGCCCTATGAGGATTACAAAAAAGAGATTGTACTTTCCAAGCAGATGCTTCCTCGGATGGGAGGATTTCAGCTCTCCTTTCTCACCCGAATGCTCTTTTCCTGCTTGGTGGATGCGGACTTCCTGGATACCGAAGAATTTATTCAGCAGGGGAAAGTAGAGCGAGGAGGATACGATGAGATATCGGATTTAAAAGAGCGGATGGAAGAACATATCAGAAAGTGGCTGGAGCCGAAAGAAAATGTCAACGTCATGAACCGGACAAGGACAGACATTTTAAAACAATGCATTCAAAAAAGCGAGCAAAAAAAGGGGTTGTATTCCCTCACCGTACCTACCGGGGGCGGAAAAACAATCGCATCCCTTGCCTTTGCACTCTGCCATGCGAAAAAACATCATATGGACAGAGTGATCTATGTGATTCCCTACACAAGCATCATTGAACAGAATGCGGAGGTATTCCGCACGATTCTGGGAGAGAAAAACATTGTAGAACACCATATGAATGCGCTGCTGAAGGCAGAATCCGATGAGAACCTGCAGCTTCATCAATTGTCGGCAGAAAATTGGGATGCGCCCGTGATCGTGACAACCAATGTCCAGTTTTTCGAATCGCTGTACAGCAACCAGATCTCTGTCTGCAGAAAACTTCATAATATTGCCAACAGTGTAATCGTTTTTGACGAGGCGCAGATGATTCCGTTAAACTATTTGCGCCCCTGTGTGCGTGCAGTCAGAGAGCTGATTGAGCATTACGGTGTCACGGCTGTAATGTGCACGGCCACACAGCCATCTCTTAAAAAATGGTTTATGCCTTTGAAAATAGAGGAAATTTATCAGAAAAAGCCTGGGACAGAGGACGTATTTAAGCGGGTTACGATACAAAAAATGGGAGTTATAACGCAGGAGGAACTCGCGGAAAAAATAATGGAACAATCTCAGGCACTTGTCATCGTCAACACAAAAAAAGAAGCGCAGGAATTGTATCAGAAAATTGCGGAGGAGGGAAGCTTTCACCTGTCAACGCTGATGACGCCCAAACATCGGACCGAGGTATTGGAGGAAATCAAAGAGCGGCTAGAAAAGAAGCGGCCCTGCAGAGTGATCTCGACGTCTCTTGTGGAGGCCGGCGTTGATTTGAACTTCCCGTGTGTCTATCGAGCCGAAGCGGGGCTGGATTCCATTGTGCAGGCAGCGGGAAGATGCAATCGGGAGGGAAAAAATGACGCTCGGGAGAGCATTGTCTGGGTTTTTTCCTTTGGAAAGACATATCAGATGCTAGAGAAAAATATCGGAATTTCGAGGGAAAGTGTTAAAAAGTTCAAATCCTTTGATTCCCAAGAGGCAATTCAATATTATTTTCAGCAGATCCAGAACCTGGATGAGAATTATCTAGACCAAAAAAGAATTATTGAATCTTTTGAAAAAGATCGGGACGGGGTTCTATTGCCCTTTGCGGATGTCTCTCGCGTTTTTACGCTGATTGAGACAAATACAAAAATGGTGATTGTCCCGATAGAAGAGCAGGCAAGGAAGCTTGAGCAGGAGCTTCGGGAACGAAAAGAAAAAGGGTTCAGCTTTAAAACAACCATTAGAAAATTGGGTCAATATTCGATTCATGTGTATGACCACCTCTATCAGAAAATGTGGCGAGATGGAACGATAGAGGAGTTGACAGATGGAATCTCTGTTTTGCTGAGGCCAAATCTCTATGATCGGAAAATGGGACTTCGCTATGAAGAGGGAAGCGGAGGGTGGATCTTCTAATGTGAAGACAAAAGAGATGAGAAAGAGAAAAAAATCGAAAACATAAATATAATTCCGATAATAATTGACAAAAATGCGGAATTAAAGTAGTATTTTATTCAAAGATAGCAAGACAGAGAAACGATCTGCAGCAAAAGAGAGGAGGGAGCAAAGGATGGCAATTATGATGGAGGTTTGGGGAGAGTATGCGGCATTCAACCGGCCGGAGATGAAGGTAGAACGAGTGTCGTATGATGTGATGACGCCTTCGGCAGCCAGAGGAATCATCGAGGCTGTATTTTGGCATCCAGGTCTGAGATGGATCATTGATAAAATCTATGTGTGCAATCCGATTCAAATGACAAGTATAAAGAGAAATGAGGTAAGATCAAAGCTAAATGTAAGGAACGCCAAAACGGTCATGCAGGGGGGACAGAAGAATCTTTACCTGAACACGAAAGAAGAAATCCAGCAAAGATCTGCCCTTGTCTTGAAAAATGTCCGTTATGTCATTTTGGCACATTTTGAAATGACAGAAAAAGCCAATGCATCAGACAACCCGGGGAAATTTCAGGATATGATCAAGCGGAGGCTGCAAAAGGGGCAATGTTACCATACGCCATATTTGGGCGTGAGGGAGTTTCCTGCAAGGTTTAAATGGCATGATGAGAAAGAAGAAGTTGTGACGGCGTATCAGGGAGAAATGGACCTGGGGTATATGCTGTATGACTTGGATTATCACGGAAAAACCGGGATAGAACCGACATTTTTTCATGCCAAATTGATCGATGGTGTCCTGGATGTGACAGATTGTGAGGTGCGCAGATGATCCTACAGGCATTGACCCGTTACTATGAGACGTTGGTGGAGAGTGGGAAAATAGCAGCTGCGGGATGGGACCCCGTGAAAGTATCGTATGCGATTAATGTGGATGCAGAAGGGCATTTCCGCGGAATCCAGTCACTTCTGGTAAAGGGAATGAAAGGGAAAAAAGAAGTGATGGTTCCCTGCATCCAGAATGTCCCGCGCCATGCGACGAGAAGTGGGAAAACACCTCCGCCATATTTTCTCTGTGACAATGCAAAATATTTGCTCGGCGCATGGGCAGAAACCCAGGATGCCGCTGAAAACAAAAAAAGAAGAGAAAAGGCGCAGGAATACTTTCAAAATGCCGCAAACTATCACAGAGAGCTGCTAAAAAGCTGTGATGATCCGGCTGCCAGAGGTGTCTGCCTCTTCTTTGAGACATGGAATTTTGAGTCTCAAAAAGAAGAGATCACGATTCCGATCGAAGAGATTGTCAACGCACCAAATCTGGTATTTCGATTTTGGGATACCGGAGCGTATGTGCTTGGCGAAGAGAAAATCCGGGAAATATGGAATGAAGCATATTCCGGATCATCCGGAGAAGTGGTTGGGCAGTGTCTGATTACGGGTAAGATGGCACCGATTGCAAGGCTGCATCCGATGATAAAAGGGGTTCGCGGAGCACAAAGCAGCGGCGCTGCACTGGTTGCCTTTAACGCGCCTGCTTTCGAATCGTATGAAAAGCAGCAGGGAATGAATGCGCCTGTGTCAGAATATGCAGCCAACGCCTACGGAGGGGCGCTGAATTATCTGTTGTCACAGACAAAATACGGGAGTGTTATTGGCGCAGAAACCGTCGTATATTGGGCAGAAACGGGTGAAGATGTTTATGCAGATTTTTTTGAAGAATGCCTTTTCGATGACGGTGATGATGAATTAAAGCTGATCAATACGATGAAAGCCATTGCCAGGGGAGAGCGGTGCGAGGAGCAGGACAGCCAGATCGATCCAAACACAAAATTCTATATTCTTGGATTGTCTCCGAATGCGGCCAGATTGTCCGTCCGCTTTTTCTATGCAAACACATTCGGAAATCTAATTCAAAATGTGCTTGCACACTACAGACGTCTGGAAATCCAAAAGCCTGTATATGAGAAAAAAGAGTACCCAGGAATCGGAAATATTCTGGCGGAGACGGTTCCTCGAAATGCGAAAGAAAAAACAGTTGCATCGATTTTGGTTGGGGAGTTGTTTCGGGCCGTTCTCCACAACACAAGATATCCAACGACAATATTTAACAGCATCATCATCAGAATTCGATCCGATCATTTCACGAACCGAAATCGGGCAGCCATGATAAAAGCATATCTGATGAAAAATAAACCTGAGACAGAGGAGGTTGTAGGAAAGATGGAGTTAAACGAGACAACGAAAAACGCCGCGTATGTGCTGGGGAGAATTTTTGCTGTGCTGGAGGGCATACAAAAAGAGGCAAACCCAAATTTGAATGCGACCATTAAAGACCGCTATTTTAATTCCGCGTGCGCAACACCTGCAGTTGTATTTCCACAATTGCTAAAATTGGCAAACAATCACTTGAAAGTGGTATCCCGGGAGAAGAAAGGATGGGGCGTTACACTGGAAAAACAGTTAGGAGCATTGATGGAATGTTTGGATACATCCTTTCCGTCTCATCTTACGTTAGAGGAGCAAGGGATCTTTATTCTAGGATATTATCATGAGACACAAAAAAGATATGCACCCAAAGCATGAGGGATGACATAGACAGCTGCGAAAAGAAATGATTAACACGGCAACAGATTAAGGAGGAGAAAACGTGGGAGAAGCAATCAAAAACCGGTATGATTTTGTGATTTTATTTGATGTAGAGAATGGAAATCCAAATGGGGATCCGGATGCGGGCAATATGCCAAGAGCGGATGCAGAGACTGGAACAGGTATTGTAACAGATGTCTGCCTGAAAAGAAAAATTCGAAATTACGTGGAGACAGTGAAGGAAGATGCAGTGGGATACCGGATTTACATCAAAGATCAGGTGCCATTGAACCGGAGCGATGCGGAAGCGTATCAATACTGCAAGGTAGATGAAAAAGGAGCAAAAGAGGCGAAGAAGAAAAATGAACGTTTGGAGGAAGACATCAGAGACTTTATGTGCTGTAACTTCTTTGACATCCGAACATTTGGCGCGGTGATGACGACATTTGTGAAAGATCGCTTAAACTGCGGGCAGATCAGAGGTCCGGTGCAGATTGGTTTTGCAAAGTCCATCGATCCGATCATTCCCCAGGAAATTACGATCACGCGAGTCGCAATTACGACAGAGGCAGATGCGGAAAACAAGGGAACAGAAATGGGGAGAAAATATATTGTTCCCTATGCATTGTACCGGGCAGAAGGTTATATCTCTGCAAACCTCGCGCGCAAGGTGACCGGGTTCAGCGAAGAAGATTTGGCCCTTCTCTGGGAGGCAATCATCAATATGTTTGAACATGACCACTCCGCAGCGCGGGGAAATATGGCAGTTCGAGAGCTGATTGTGTTCAAACACGAAAGTGAACTTGGGAATTATCCATCCTTTAAGTTAACCTGTTGTGCTACTTGAAAAATGTACTACTGTCTGTTAACTTAAAATTGCCCAAAGTATCCCTGTGCAACGAAACAACTGAGCTTTTAGA
>CASGAH010000079.1 GCA_949299375.1 uncultured Eubacteriales bacterium
CGAACGCCTTCGTTGCCGCGTAGACGGCAAATCCCGGCTGCGGGCGAAATGCTGCCGCCGATGCCATTTGAATGATATGGCTTTTGGGAGACAGAAAGGGAAGAACCCCGTATGTCATTGCGACAAGCGCCTCACAGTTGACACGTACCATATCCGTCTCCTTCTCACATGTCTCCGAGCCGAACATCCCCTTCTTCCCGACGCCGGCGCTATTGACAAGAAGCATCACCTGCGGATTGTTCTCCCGAAGCGTTCTCCAAACGAATTCCCGCTGCGCCGGATCTGTAATGTCGACTGCAAGCGGGCGGATTTTTGGCGCGTTCTCCCCGAATGTCTGCTCGATTTCTGCCCGCTGCATCTCCAATCGCTCTTTTCTTCTGGACAACGTCCAGATTTCATCCAGACCGGGATACCCCGCAGCGCATTGGCGGACAAACTCTGCTCCTATACCGGAGGAAGCACCTGTGATGATGGCAATTCTCATGGTCTGTTCCTCATTTCTTCTTCCGCTCAGGGCGTTCTTTCAGGCCGCGGATCTCCTCCTCCGTCAGCGGCCGCCATCCCCCTTTGGGAAGCGTCTCGTCCATCGTCAGACTTCCCATCGACACTCGTTTCAGATGGATGACGCGGTTCGACACACATGCAAACATTCGTTTCACCTGATGAAATTTTCCCTCGCGCAGTGTAAGCAGAACGCGCCGGGGTTCGATCACTTCCACTTCCGCCGGCATGGTCCGCGTTCCGTCCTCCAACACAATGCCTTTTTCCAGGCAGGCGGCCTGTGCTGGCGTTACAATGTCTTCCAGCAAAACATCGTACGTTTTATCCACATGTTTTCTGGGAGACAAGAGATCGTGCGCCAGTTCCCCATCGTTTGTAATCAAAATCAGCCCCTCGGTGTCAAGATCCAAACGCCCCACCGGAAAGAGATCATTTCGCTTCTTTCCGGAAATCAAATCCACTACCGTCTGGTAGGAGCGGTCTGTCACAGCGGAGACAACCCCCGCCGGTTTGTTGAGCATATAGTATTCTTTTTCGACATAGCGGACGCAGACGCCGTCCAAAAAAACTTCATCCTGCCCCGGATCGACTTTGCGATCCGGCGACGCAGCGGTTTCCCCGTTGACACACACCCTTTTTTGGCGGATCATCTTTTTGATCTCTGTTCGCGTCCCTTTTCCCATGTCTGCCAGATATTTGTCCAGCCGCATCATTGCCATCTCCATCCCGGCAGATATTTGTTTTTCAGCGTTCCTGCGGATCCTTTTGCAAATCCGAGCGGGAACCCGTCCACGCATACAAGCTGCCATCCTGTAAGCGGCTTTGAGGTGAGATCCTCTATCTCAAGTGTCTCCCCTTTTAAATATTTGATAACCCGCTTGTCCGTTACCGGAAGGTTGACCGTGTCTGGGTATTGCTCTTGTTTCAGCGACATCGCAAGCGCCTGGCTTGGCTCGAACAGGCGGTTCTTCCATTCTCCGAGAAGCAGTCCGCACCGCAAAATCCGAAGTCCCTGAAAGCGGTCCTCCCAGCCGGGCACATAAAGCATCCGATCCCCGCGCATCTGAATCCGTTTCGGGTCCAGATGCAGCCCGGCGCTGCGGGCAAACGCCTCAAACGATTCCAAATCCTCTTCCTTTGTGTTTGCCCTGTTCTTTGTCTTTTTCAGGGAAGATGCCTTTTGCCGTTTCCCTGCTTTGGACTCCGGTTTTTCCCCGAAATCCTCACTTGTCCGCTTTTGAAGAAGCGCCAGGAAATGGCCCTCTCCCTGCATCCTATGCGGAAAAATACGGACACAGCGCTTCATATCCTCGCTCCCATCCGCGATCTTGTCCGGACGCCCCTCGCCAAACCCTTCATATCCCTCGATCGGCAAAATGCGAAGTTCTGGGCAAATTTTTTTCATATATGCCACAATGCCCTCATTTTCTCCCGGATGGAACGTGCAGGTGGAGTACAAAAGCATCCCGCCCGGCTTTAGCATGGCAAGGGCATACGTCACAATCTCCTTTTGCAGTTTTTCATAAAACGCATTTCCGTTTCGCTCCCAGCTTTTGATGACAGACGGATCTTTTCGAAACATGCCCTCTCCGGAGCACGGCGCATCGATGAGAATCTTATCAAAAAACTCCGGAAAATGCTCCGCAAGACGGTGCGGACTCTCACTCAGGATCACGGAATTGGATACCCCAAACAGCTCCAGATTTTTCAGGAGTGCCTTCGCCCTGGAATTGCTGATGTCGTTGCTGACCAGAAGCCCGCTCCCATTTAAGCGGGCGGCCAGCTGTGTGCTTTTCCCGCCCGGTGCCGCACACAAGTCGAGCACACGGTCTCCCGGGCAGATGGGCAGTCGGCTGCCCGGCGTCATGGCACTCGGCTCCTGAAGATAATACAGCCCCGCAAAATAATACGGATGTTTTCCCGGGCGCATTTCTTCCTCATAATAATATCCGTTTTCCACCCACGGAATTTTTCGTGTCCCAAAGGGGTCCATTCTCTCCCATTGTTCGGGAGAGAGTTTCAATGTGTTGATCCGCAGACCGTACACCCGCTTTTCCTGAAAACTTCTGAGATAATCCTCGTATTCTTCTCCCAGCAGGTCGCGCATCTTCTCTAAAAATGGAGCCGGCAAGTCCATACGTATTTCCTCCTGTTCTTCCTCGTGTGCTGACCACTTCATTTATCGAATAACTGGCCGGAATCCTCCTTCCCGGGCGCCATTATGCGGAAAAGGAACGGGTCATCCACGTCCGCTTTCTATCCTCGTTAAAATTATACCACGGATTGTTCCAGAATGCATCTGTATTTTTGTTTTTCAGACACCCCAAACCCGTAGACGGCCTGCCGCAGCCCCGTCTTCTCCAGATATTTCAAAATGTAGTAGGGATTTACGCTCATCTCGTCAAAATGATCGGTCACAAGATAAATCCCGAGGTGAAGGTGAACCGGAAAATTTCCCACAGTGCCTTCCCTCGGGCTGTACCCGCTGTCTCCCATCCATCCAAGAAGCTGCCCCGGCAGGATCGGATCCCCCGGTTCCGTTTTGTCCGCATAGGCGGACAAATGGGCGTAGTAAAAATACGCGCCGCTCTCGGAGCGAATGCCGATTCTCCATCCGCCCTGTTCGAGCCATCCTTTTTGCTCGACGACGCCCCCCGTGATGCTGCAGACAGGGTAAAACCCTCTTTCGTACTCCATTCCCATGAGATCACACCCCTCATGGAAGCGCTCTCCTCCGTACGTCCGGGCATCTTTCCAGGAGTTTTCATACCCTACAAATGCCACGTCGGGATTTGTGGAGGACGGTATGGGAAATACTTGCAAATCCCCAAGAACCGCCCGGTACGCATGTTCCAGCTTTAGAAAATCTGCGGCGGAAATCCGCCGGAAATAGTCCC
This sequence comes from uncultured Eubacteriales bacterium, assembly GCA_949299375.1. Classification (GTDB taxonomy): domain Bacteria; phylum Bacillota; class Clostridia; order Lachnospirales; family Lachnospiraceae; genus UBA2942. The sequence goes on from CASGAH010000079.1 coordinate 3,399, forward strand.
TCTTCTGGACATATTCCGGCAGAGTCAGTGTCTCTCCCTGCGATTCGGAAAGTTCGTACCCATTCTCAATCATACAGACCGTCACAACTTCCTCCAGCGGAAGCTGGTGGCGGTCCGCAAACAGACGGAGCTGTTCCAGTCCGGAGGATCCAAACTGCATGGCACGAAAGACGTCGCTCTCAATATAGCTGCTGTCCAAATATCTCACATACGGATGGAAAAACAAAGTATGACAAAAAAGCACGATCCATACGACAGAAAAAATGCTTCCCGCTCCCAAAAAAACACCCATTCTGTATGCCGTCTTCTCTGTTTTCCCGGCACAGAATCGCTTTGTCAAATGATAATGCAAATGAGACCGCCATTGCTGTCATTGATAATTTTTTGAAGCGTATCTTGAAGCTTTTGCTGACACTGCTGCGTCATTTGATTGATTTTCGACTGGATTCCATCCTCCACAATCTGCTCCACCGATTTCCCGAATATATTCGCATCCCAGATGCGGTCCGGATCCTCTGCCCCGGACGACTTGATGTAGGAGATCAGATCGTTTGCCTGCTGCTCGTTTCCGACAATCGGGGCAATCTCCGTCTCGATGCTGCTTCGAATCAGATGGATGGACGGTGCGGAGGCTTTCATGCGCACTCCGTATTTCCCGCCGTGTCGAATCACCTGCGGCTCTTCCAGATGAATCTGGCTGCGCCCCGGGGTCACAACCCCGTATCCCTGCCCTTTTACCGCCTCCATTGCTTTTCCAATCGTCTCAAACTCTTCTTTCTTTCTTGCCAGATCGACAAATGTTTTAAACAGCTCATATTCTCCGCGAATCGGCATTCCCGCATAATCGCTGATGACCTGATAATAATAGGAAGGATCTGTGACAATTTCAAGGCGGATTTTCCCGTTCGAGAGATCTTTTTGCGTCAGCCGCACCTCCCGCACGAATTCCGGCAGAGATTCCAGCGCCCAGCGGCCTGCATCTTTCATCCAGTTTACCTGTCCGAGAATTGCTCTGGCCATCTCCACTGTCTTTGTCTTCATCCAATGGCTGTGCGGCAAAATTTCCAGCCATTTTGGAATCTGAAAGTCGATCTGTGTCACCGGAAACTCTTCCAGGACACCCTCCAGAATGCGAAGCACATCTTCTCTTTTCAGCTGCTCACAGTTTACCGGGATGGCAGAAATCCCGTATTTCTCTGAGAGGGAAAGGGCGAGCGCTCTCGCGTCTTCCGAGTAAGGTTTCCGGCAGTTCAAAAGAAGAAGAAACGGTTTCCCGAGCCGCTTCAGTTCGCTGACCGTCTTCTCCTCCGCGTCCAAATAGTTTTCTCTCGGAAGATCGCCAAAGGATCCATCTGTCGTCACAACAATTCCGATGGTGCTGTGGTCGGCAATGACCTTTCTCGTTCCTGTCTCCGCGGCCTGTGTGAACGGAATTTCTCCGTCAAACCAGGGCGTCTTTACAAGCCGCTCTTTCTCTCCCTCCATATGCCCGATTGCGCCGTTTACCATATACCCCACACAGTCAATCATTCTGACAGAAATGGCAACGCCATCGGTCACCTGGATTCGGGCAGCATCCCGCGGAATAAATTTGGGCTCCGTCGTCGTAATCGTTTTCCCGTTGGAGGATTGCGGCAGCTCATCCATGGCCTGCTCTTTGCTATGTACGTCTTCCATCCCCGGAAGCACAAGAAGCTCCATCATCCGTTTGATAAACGTAGATTTTCCCGTGCGAACCGGTCCTACGACTCCAATATAGATTTCTCCTCCTGTCCTGGCAGAAATATCTTTGTATACATCAAACTTCTCCATGCCAAACCTCCTCCTATATTGACCCTGATATCATACTATATGATGCAGCGGTCCATTTAGAACAGTCCGAGCGGAGATATTTTATCGGATCGGGGGATGCGCTTGCGCTCAGATCCTGACAGGCTTACGATAAACGCCCGCTGCCGGCTATATTGCAGGCAACGGGCGCTTTTAACGGTGCTTCTGTATTACTGGCCGTCTACGCTGTAGTTCGGCGCTTCTTTCGTGATTTGAATGTCGTGAGGATGACTCTCCCGCAATGCTGCGGCGGAGATTTTGACAAATCGTCCGGTCTGTTTTAATGTCTCGATATCCGGCGCACCGCAGTATCCCATGCCTGCGCGGAGACCTCCGACGAGCTGGAAGACCGTATCCTCCACGGTTCCCTTGTATGCCACACGTCCCTCCACGCCTTCCGGCACGAGTTTTTTGGCATCGCTCTGGAAGTAACGATCCCTGGATCCGTTCTCCATCGCGGCGATCGATCCCATGCCGCGGTAAACTTTGTATTTTCTTCCCTGGAACAGTTCAAAGTCTCCCGGGGCTTCGTCGCATCCTGCGAAGATGCTTCCGAGCATACAGACATTGGCTCCTGCGGCAATCGATTTTGTGATGTCGCCGGAGAATTTAATTCCGCCGTCTGCGATGATCGGGATTCCATATTCCTTTGCTGCCTCGTAGCAGTTCATGATGGCGGTAATCTGCGGAACGCCGATTCCGGCTACGATTCGCGTGGTACAGATGGAACCGGGTCCGATTCCGACTTTGACGCAGTCTGCACCGGCCTCGATCAATGCTCTCGTCGCCTCAGCGGTCGCCACATTTCCTGCAATCACCTGCACCTGCGGATAGACACGCTTGATGGTTTGGACGGCTTCGATGATGTTCTTGGAGTGGCCGTGTGCGGAGTCGAGAACGATCACGTCGACCTGGGCGTTCACGAGCGCTTCCACACGATCCATCAGATTCTTTGTAATTCCAACTGCTGCGCCGCACAGCAGACGTCCCTGCTCATCTTTGGCGGAGTTCGGATACTTGATCGCCTTCTCAATGTCCTTGATTGTGATGAGTCCCTTCAGATTGTAATCGTCATCGACAATCGGAAGCTTCTCAATCCGGTTCTTCGCCAGAATCCGTTTGGCCTCCTCCAGCGTTGTCCCGACTTTTGCAGTCACAAGCCTGTCCTTTGTCATCGACTCCCGGATCTTCTTTGTAAAATCGGTCTCAAACTTCAGGTCGCGGTTTGTCAAAATTCCAACCAGCCGCCTGCCCTCTGTAATCGGCACACCGGAGATCCGGTATTTTCGCATAATGCTGTCTGCATCCTGCAGGGTGTGTTCCGGGGATAAATATAATGGATCAGAAATAACCCCAAATTCCGAACGTTTCACTTTGTCAACTTCTTCTGCCTGCTGTTCAATGGACATATTTTTGTGAATAATACCGATTCCACCCTGTCTTGCCATAGCGATGGCCATGCGGTGCTCCGTAACCGTGTCCATACCGGCGCTCATCATTGGAATGTTTAGCTTTACTTTTTTCGTCAAACTGGTCTGCAGCGACACCATATTCGGCGTCACCTCAGAATATGAGGGTACCAACAATACGTCGTCAAATGTAATCCCTTCACCAATGATCTGACCCATGATCCTAAATCCTCTCTTTCGTTTTTTTTAACCACAACGCAGAAACACAATTCTACAAACCGGAGAAACCAATCCTCACAATTGTATTGCAACAATACTAGCAGAAAACCGGGAAAAAGTCAAATGCAAACTGAACAAAAAAAGACAAAAAAATCTCCTGCCAGAAGCAAAATTGCTCTGACAGGAGATCGGTGATGCGCATTGGCCGCCTCGTCACAGAATGATCTTTCTCGGCACAGCCAGCCGGATGGCCTTTAAAATCTGCTCGCTTGGCTCGACCGTATACAGCCGCTTTCCTCCCTCTCCGGTGCAGTAGATGCCGTAGGTTTTGGCACCCGGCATCCCGGAGGAAAAGTCCAGTTTCTTGACGTCGGGATTGCCCCGAAAGCCGCTCAGCTCATGAGACTCCATCGGCGCCATCAGTTCCATCTGATTCACATCAATCAGCGCCATCCGTTTTCTCTTCTGCCGTCCCAGAATTCGGTCAATCGACAGCTCGGTTGTCACGAATATGTATTCGTACTCTACATCCAGGCGTCGGAAACCAAAATATGCGACCGCAAAGGCAATCAAAAACAGAAGACATCCAATGGACGGGACAAGCAAAATAAACAGAAAGCTGCTCACAAGAAACGTGATCATTAAAACTTTCAACGGAATTGCATACGGAGCCGGTTTTCTCTTTACAAGCCACTCTGCGTAGACATCATGATTCATGATTGTATTTCCTCCTATCGTGATGGTACATTCCTCTGATACCATCCATTATACAGGATATTTTCGGATTGAAAAGTAGTTTATTCATGAATTTTATATAAATTTTCCTTCTATTTGCAGAGGCTTTCCCGGACAGCGGCTCCGTACTGTGATCTCAGGCAGAACCTTTTGCGTCGCAACGCATTACATCATGCCCATGCCCGGTGCGCCGCCTGCCGGCATTGCCGGTTCGTTGCTCTTAATTGAGGCAACAACCGATTCGGTTGTCAGCAGCGTAGAGGCAACACTTGTGGCATTCTGAAGGGCAGATCTGCCTACCTTTGTCGGATCGAGAATTCCTGCGGATACCATATCGACATATTTCTCCTCGTAGGCGTCAAAGCCGATGCCCACTTCGGACTCTCTCACTTTGTTGATGATGACAGCGCCTTCCAGGCCCGCATTTGCCACGATGTGGAACAAAGGTGCTTCCAATGCCTTCAGGACAATGTTGGCTCCTGTCTTTTCGTCTCCGCTCAGCGTATCTGCCAGCTGCTTTACCTTCTTGGAAGCGTGGATGTAGGCAGAACCGCCGCCGCTGATGATGCCTTCCTCCACAGCTGCTCTCGTCGCATTCAATGCGTCTTCCATGCGAAGTTTTGCTTCCTTCATCTCGGTCTCTGTTGCAGCGCCCACCCGGATGACTGCCACACCTCCTGCCAGTTTTGCCAGTCTCTCCTGAAGCTTTTCCTTGTCAAACTCGGACGTCGTCTCGGAAAGCTGTGCCTGAATGGAAGCGACACGGTTTGCAATGTCATAGGAGTCACCACATCCGTCTACAATGATCGTATTTTCCTTGGCAACTTTTACAGATTT
>CASGAH010000080.1 GCA_949299375.1 uncultured Eubacteriales bacterium
TTTTACTTTTTCAATTTCTTTATCATTTATTTTGACATCGACATAACCGAACTCAGGAATGTCGGATCGGACTTTTTGCCCGGAAGAAGGTAAAGTGTAGAAAGGAATACCGGCAAAAGCGCTTTCCTGAAAATTATGGACATGTCCGGCCAGCAGGAGATTGACGTTTCCCTGCGGCAGAAGCTCTGCCAGAAGAAATGGTCCGATGAAGGGTGAGAATGTGCGCACATCCATCCGCATTTCGTTCGAGGAAGCCGTCTTTGGCTGCAAGAAAGAAATTACATTAAATTTAAAAGATACCTGTACAAAGTGCGGCGGAACCGGAGCAAAGCCGGGAACGTCTCCCCAGACATGTACGACATGTAACGGAAGCGGACAAAAGATTTATACGCAGCAGACAATGCTCGGCATGATGCGCAACGTCACCGTCTGTCCGGACTGCGGCGGAACCGGAAAAGTAATCAAAGAGAAATGTCCGGACTGCCGGGGGACCGGATTTGTCGCAAGCCGCAAGACAATCGAAGTAAACATTCCGGCAGGAATCGACAACGGACAGAGCATCCGCATCCGCGAGAAAGGGGAGCCAGGCATTGGCGGAGGAGAAAGGGGAGATTTGCTGGTCGAAATTATCGTATCTCAGCACCCGATTTTCCGGCGCCAGGATCTCAACATTTATTCCACAATGCCAATCAGCTTTACGCAGGCAGCGCTTGGCGCCACTTTGAAAATCGCCACGGTAGACGGCACAGAGGAATACAAGATCAGTCCGGGAACCCAGACCGACACGAAGATTCGTCTGAGAGGAAAAGGTGTCCCGTCCCTCCATTCCAGAAGCTCCAGAGGCGATCATATCGTGACACTTGTTGTCCAGGTTCCGACATCCCTGACCGCAGAGCAGCGTGAGGCGCTGAAAAAATTTGAAGAGGCTATGGGCAGCGGCACTTCCTCTCATTCCCAGGAGAGCGGCAGAAAGAAAAAATTTTTCAAGTAATGTCGAAATTGCTTGAAGAAGGTCTGATTTTTGTGTATACTGGATGTGCAAGGATATGAGAAAGGAGGGATGTGCAATGGACAAAAAGACAACAGGGATCGTATCCTATATCACATTGATCGGATGGCTGATCGCTTACTTGGCTGGTGACAAAGAGGGAGCAAAGTTTCATCTGAATCAGTCATTGATCGTTTGGCTTCTTTGGATCATTTGCAGCGTTGTTTCGAGAATTCCACTGGTTGGCATCATCGGATCCATTGGTGGAATTGCAGTGTTTATCTTCTGGATTCTTGGAATCGTAGCAGCAATTCAGGATCAGGAAAAGGAACTTCCGCTGGTCGGCGGAATTCGCCTTCTGTAAAGAGGACAGACAAAGCGCAAAACGTAGAAACCATAACAATCGGGTCGGAAGGGAAAACTCTCGCGGCCCGACTGTTATGGTTTTTTGCATTTGTTTTTTGTGTTTGACATCATGCACGGAATCGCCTATACTATGTGATATCGGGATGAATGCGAACATCAAACGAAGTAAGGAGGTTTTTATGAGGGAAACAAAATTGACAAAAGAGCAGATCCTTCACTGGATCGCATGTGCCGTTCAGGTTGCCTTTTGTGTGATCGGGATTCTTGCGGCCATAGACCATGAAGTTGCAAGAAACAACAAGCAGAGACAAAAAATGGCTGCCTGGAACACGAAGATGGAAATCAAGAAGAAAAAGGCAGAATTTAAAATGCAGAACAAGCTGGATCGGATCGCGCGCAGGAATCGCATTCGGGACGAAAAAAGAGCTGCCAAAGCAAAAAAGGCGTAAACAATCTGCAAAATCAGGCCAAACAGGACAGAAATGCCGAAAGAAACAGGGACAATGCCAAACGTCTGTTTGTTATAAAATATTCATATTTTTTTTCGGACCGATCATTTGACAAAAACGACAGATTGTTTTACAATGAAAACGTTTGACATGAAAAAAAGGATGCAGCAATGCGTAAAAAATCGGGAAAGATACGGTAAGTCAGAAGGGGGATCCCATGGTAGGAAAACGACTGATTTGGTTTGTGATTGGGATGGCTATTTTGGGAGGATGCGGAACCTCGGCAAAGGAAAGCAACCGGCAGGGAATGGAACTGTACGAACAGGGAAATTACGCGCAGGCGCTTGTCAAGTTCAACCAGGCGGTGAGCCAGGACGGAACGGAGGCCATTTACTACGGAAATAGGGGGATGGCCAACGTGATGAATGGGGACATCGAAGCGGGGATGGCAGATTTTGCACAGGCACTGGAACTGGATGAGGGATGCATTCCGGCATATCGGGGACTCGGAATCGCATACATGCAGCAGGAAGAGTATGAAAAGGCCATTGACGCATTTGACCAGGGACTTTCCCATATGAACGAGACGGTCTCTCCAATTCACTACGATATGCTGGAACATCGGGCGGAAGCGGAAGTGCTGTCAGAGGACTACAACCGTGCAGTGGAGTCCTACACGTCTCTGATTCGTCTGGGCATAAACCCGGGCGAGAATTATATGAAGCGGGGACTTTTGTATGCCAGGAATCAGGCGGCCTCCGAAGACCCGGAGGGGACGTATTACCTGCAGTATGCGATCGAGGACTTTGACCTTGCACTGGAGGCGGATCCGGACAATTACGAGCTGTATTTGAATATTTACCTGTGCATGGAAGCGTACGGGTATGATGACCTGGCGGAGCAATATTTGCAGAGGGCGTTAGACCTTCCGGAGGAGAATGTACAGCAGATGCGCGCCAAAGGAAAAGTGTTTTTCTATCTGGAGCGCTACCAGGACGCGCTGCCGCTGTTTCTGGATGCCATCGACCAGGAGGATGTGGAGTCTTACTACTATACCGCAAAATGCTGTGAGAAGGTGGAAGACTACGAGACTGCGATGAAAATCTATGAGACGCTTCTGCGAAAAGAAGAAAATCAGACGGCGGAGGCGTACAACCAGATGGCGGAGTGCCTCGTATTGCAGGGAGAGTACCAGGAGGCGGAACTCTATCTGCGCCAGGCGGAGGCGCTGGACAAAGACGGATCGCTCAAGTCCCACATTTTGTGGAACAAAACCATTCTGTATGAAAAGAAGGGAGACTTTTCGTCCGCCTATCAGGCACTTCTGGAATATATCGCTCTGTACGGCACAAGCCGGGAGACAGAGCGGGAGATGGCCTACATTCTGCAGCGTCTGTAGAAAGGAATGTGCATGATTGAAATAAAAGAAGAACAGGAGCGGCTCATTCTCGTCAGTGCGGTGATGGGCAGTGCAGAGGGCGCCGCGGAGTCGCTCGATGAATTGGAGGATCTGGTGAAGACCGCCGGCGGATGTGTTGTCGGACGGGTCATTCAGAAATTGGATGCCATTCCGGGCGGGACTTACGTGGGAACCGGAAAGATGGAGGAGATCCGGAAGATGGCTGAAGAGCTGGACGCCACAGGAATTGTGTGTGACGATGAGCTGAGTCCCATTCAGATGAAAAACCTGGAAGAGGGGATTCAGAGAAAGATTATGGACCGAACGCTCGTCATCCTGGACATTTTTGCGGCCCACGCCTCCACAAGAGAAGGAAAAATCCAGGTGGAGCTGGCACAGCTTCGATACCGCGCCAGCCGTCTGGTCGGCTTTCGGGATTCCCTTTCCCGCCTGGGCGGCGGAATTGGAACAAGAGGACCCGGGGAGAAAAAGCTGGAGGTTGACCGGCGGCTCATCCACCAGCGCATTGGACAGCTGAAAGCAGAGCTGGAAGCGGTTCAAAAACACCGGGAGACAACAAGAAAGCAGAGAGCCAAAAACGAGATCCCTGTCGCAGCCATTGTGGGATACACGAACGCCGGCAAATCGACGCTGTTAAATCAGCTGACCGGAGCCGGTGTGCTGGAGCAGGACCAGCTGTTTGCGACACTGGACCCGACAACCCGGCTTTTGGAACTGGAGGGAGGCGACAAGATCCTCCTGACAGACACCGTCGGATTTATCAACAAGCTGCCCCACCACCTGGTGGAAGCATTTCGAAGCACACTGGAGGAAGCCAAATATGCGGATATCATTTTGAATGTGGCAGATGCCTCCAACCCGAGGATGGATGTCCAGATGCATGTCGTGTCGGACACACTGCGCAAGCTGGGGGTAAAAGATAAGATATTTATCACGCTGCTGAACAAACAGGATAAGCTGGAGGGAACGATCATTCAGAGAGATTTCAAGGCGGACTACTCGCTCCCCATTTCTGCAAAGACAGGGGAGGGAATCGATTCGTTAAAAAACCTTCTGGTAAAAATTCTGCAAAGCCGCAAAGTTTACATTGAAAAGACATTTTCCTATGGGGAAGCCGGAAAAATCCAATGGATTCGCCAATATGGCCAACTGTTGGAAGAGCAGTATACGGAAGAAGGTATCGCTGTAAAGGGGTATATTCCAGCACAGATGTATATCAAATTGGTGTGACAGCCCGGACAAATTTGGTGTCCTGGAAAGGCGCTCCTTCCTGGCCAGACAGATCGAAACGGCAGGGCGGCGTCGCGATCAAATTCCGGATTGTAACGATAAAAGGATAGGAAAGCAGGGAAATTGTGATGAAGAAAGCAGTATTGATTTATAATCCTCACTCAGGGAAGGCACAGATGGAAGGTTGTCTGTCGTATGTTGTGAATACATTTAATCGAAATGATTATAAGGTTTTGGTGTTTGCCACACAGTATCCGAAACAGGCGCAGGAGCTGGCGGAACGAGAAGGGGAAGACAGCGATCTCCTCGTGTGCAGCGGAGGAGACGGGACACTCAATGAAGTGGTCAACGGAATCATGAAGCTGGAACATCGGCCAACGATCGGATATATCCCATCGGGTTCGACCAATGACTTTGCATCCAGTCTTGGACTTCCCAAGGAGATGAAGGAATGTGCGGAAATTGTCGTGACAGGCAAGCCGTTTCTGTGCGACATCGGGAAGTTCAACGACAAATATTTTACGTACGTGGCCGCATTCGGGGCATTTACCGCGGTGACGTACATGACTTCTCAAAAGACGAAAAACGTATTGGGGTATCAGGCCTACATTCTGGAAGGGGTGAAGCAGCTGGCAAGCATCAAACCCATCCATATGAGAGTGGTCTATGGCGAACAGGAGATAGAGGACGACTTCCTCTTTGGAATGGTTTCCAATTCGACGAGCATTGGCGGATTTAAGCATCTGACGGGAAGAGATGTGGATTTGCAGGATGGAGTGTTTGAGGTACTTCTGATCCGCAACCTCAGACAGCTAAGCGATCTGAACTGTGTTGTCTCCTCACTGATCGCCAAATGCCCGGAGGGAGAGCTGTTTTACAGCTTTAAGACAGACCGGGTCTGCTTTTACACCGACGAACCCGTGAAATGGGTGCTGGATGGAGAATTTGGCGGGGAAGTGAAAGAGGCGATTGTGGAGAACAATCCTGCCGCCATTCAGATTATGACGAAAGCGTGAGAATCGGATCGGGAAGTTTCCCGTCCCTATCCGAATCGATACACGGACATTTCGCGGCATGGCCGCTGGATGACCGCGTATCGCAAAAGAATCGGCAAAGACAAGAGATCTTTGCCGATTTTTTCAAAATAGAGTGAAAAAGAGAATGGACGAAAATTTTTGCAGACGAATCGATGAGGTGTAGTATGAGATCTGTAAATTATCAAAAAGAGATGGAGAAGGAGCTGGATCGATTGCAGAAAGAGGGCAAAAAACCAACCCTTTTGCTGCACAGCTGCTGTGCGCCGTGCAGCAGCTACGTGCTGGAGGCGTTGTCTGCGCACTTTTCTATTACCGTACTGTATTTTAACCCCAATATTTCTCCGGCGCAGGAATACGAAAAACGGGTGAAGGAGCAAAGACGTCTGATTGAGACGGCATTTGGGGAGAAGTCAGTTTCCTTCCTGGAAGGACGGTATGATCCCGCCTCCTATTATGAGGCGGTAAAGGGGCTGGAACACGAGCCGGAAGGGGGAGAGCGGTGTTTTGTCTGCTATGAACAGAGACTTCGGGAAGCTGCCCGGACGGCAAAAGAGGGCGGATTTGATTATTTTACGACGACGCTGAGCATCAGTCCAATGAAAAATGCGGCAAAGCTCAATGAGATTGGAGAACGCCTGGCAAAAGAATACGGCGTCGCCTACCTGTTTTCTGATTTTAAGAAGAAAAATGGCTACCAGCGATCCATCGCGCTGTCCCGGGAATACGGATTGTACCGGCAAAATTTCTGCGGATGTGTGTTTTCCAGAGAGCGCCTCGCCCATCCGGCGCAAAAATCGGACAGAACCTCCGATCCGGACAGCGATTTCTGCAAACAGGAAGAAGGATAAGACAAAAAAAACGGAAAAAAGAATTTCTCCGGCAAAAAAATACTTTACAAGAGCAATTTGGAAGAGTAAAATAAAAATAGCGCTTCCCTCGAATCTGCGCATGGAGCAGGCAGACGATGGAGCTATGGCTGCGTCGGAACGATTCCCGGGCGGAGTTTGTTCCAGACGGCGGAAACGGCATTGCGTCATCCTGACGACAAGATGCCGCCAGGAGAAATCATCAGGAGGTTTTAAAATGAAGGTATTAGTTATTAATTGCGGCAGTTCTTCGCTGAAATATCAGCTGATTGATTCTGTGACAGAACAGGTGTTGGCAAAAGGTCTCTGTGAGAGAATCGGCATAGATGGACGCCTGACGCACAAACCGACCGGAAAGAATCCGGTGCAGATTTCTGTGGACATGCCGAATCACACAACGGCAGTCGGGCTCGTATTGAAGGAGTTGACGGATGAGGCAAACGGTGTGATTTCGTCTCTGGAAGAGATCGGGGCGGTCGGACACAGAGTCGTACACGGCGGTGAGAAGTTTGCGGCATCGGTTGTCATTACACCGGAAGTGATCGCAGACATTGAAGCGTGCAACGATCTGGCACCGCTGCACAATCCAGCCAACCTTATTGGCATCAACGCCTGTGCGCAGCTGATGCCTCATGTTCCGATGGTTGCCGTATTTGATACCGCATTTCATCAGACGATGCCGGAGAAGGCATATCTGTACGGCCTTCCCTATGAATATTATGAGAAGTATTCTGTAAGACGCTATGGATTCCATGGAACGTCCCACAGCTATGTATCCAAGAGAACGGCACAGATTCTTGGCAAGGATCCAAAAGATCTGAAAGTGATCGTATGTCATCTTGGCAATGGATCTTCCATCTGTGCTGTGGACGGAGGAAAATCCGTTGACACGTCGATGGGTCTGACACCTCTGGAAGGTGTCCCGATGGGAACGAGAAGCGGCGGGATTGACCCTGCGATTGTGGAGTTTATCGCCAACAAAGAAGATCTGACGCTGGAGCAGACGATGAATGTTCTGAACAAAAAGTCAGGAGTACAGGGAATCTCCGGAGTGTCCAGCGATTTCCGTGACCTTCAGGCCGGTGCAGATCAGGGAAACAAAAGATGTGCTCTGGCAAGAGATGTATTTGCCTACAGCGTGGCAAAGTATGTCGGCGCCTACGCTGCGGTTATGAACGGGGTTGATGTCATTTCCTTTACGGCCGGCGTTGGAGAGAACGATCCGGATATCCGCAAGAAAGTATGTTCCTATCTGGGATATCTCGGACTCTGGCTGGACGAGGAGAAAAACTGCGTGCGCGGGAAGGAAGAAATCATCTCAACCGCACAGTCCAAAACGCTGGCAATGGTTGTTCCGACCAATGAGGAGCTGGCAATCGCAAGAGAAACCGTAGCGCTGCTGTAATTGCTTTACAGAATTGAATTGACGGAATCGGATGGGGGAAAGAC
>CASGAH010000081.1:0-3255 GCA_949299375.1 uncultured Eubacteriales bacterium
TGCGATCGTATTTGAAGGCCTGGATGCAGAGTCTTATTTTCAGGATTATTATCGGCCGATTTATGAGAGCTGGCGGGAGAATATGCCATGGTGAGAAAATCCTTTGCTGTGATACGGCATTCCGCTGTCATGGTTCTTCGTACACGGAAAAGTTATTTTATGCTATCTATTACGATTATATTATCGTTCAGCTTATTGCTTGGATACCTAATATATTCAGATTCAGCTCAATACAATGTGTCTAAAGAAACATTTTTACAAGATAGAAACGTGGTCGTCCTGAATGATAGTCATCTGGATAACCAGAAGATGCAAATGTTATTGAAGCAGACATCCACGATAGAAAATACGTGGAATTATATTTGGTATCAAACAGGAGCAGAATTGTTCTCGGAGGGAAGGTTGAAATTAAACGAGGATCACGATATTATCTTCCCTAGAATCAGGATATGCCTCATTCCCAATGATATATGGGACTTCTACGATATAGGAGTTCATCGATATCTGATCACGTATCTGGATGAACGAAATGAATCCGGGATCACGCTGCATTCCGGAGAGGCAATTATGGACGAGTATACATTCCAGCTGCTCGGATTGGATAATAGGGAGGAATCGGTTTATCCGCTTCAATTAACTGAACCAAATTACGGCAAAACGATATCTCTTCCAATAAAAGTTGTCGCTACAGTGCGGTATGACGACCACCTGCATATGGAAGTAGACAAAGATGGAAATACCGTTCTGGATTATGACCCCATGCTCATATTGTCTCTGGAAGATTTAAATCTCTTGAGGACACTGCCTTCTCTCGACTGGAACCGGGGCATTGTATTCTACTCAGAGACTCCGGAGCTGGTACAAGCGACAATTGATAAAATAGATTTTGTGGAAGACGGGATTAACGTTTATGAATCTCAGAATGCATCACTCGAGAGGAAACAGGAGGCGTCCCGTATAAAGGCAATTATTACGGCTGCTTTACTGCTGCTTTTGGGGATCAATCTGTACTCCACTTTTACCAATGCCCTCAATGACAGAAAATTTGAAATCGGGGTCAAACGGGCAATCGGGGCAAGCAGCTGGGAGATCATTCGCCAGTTCTTATACGAGAGTCTCCTGGTGATGCTAACAAATATCGTTGTATCCATCGTGGTCGTAACAAATGTATTTATTGTTTATAAACTAATCTACGAATCAATACCGGATCAAATGGGGGATTACCAGAAATGGATCATTTATGTCTCTCCCTATTCCATTGCGATGTTTGCGATCTGTTCGGTATCATTAACATTGGTATTCAGCATTATTTTCTCCTATAAATCTACACAGGTAGAGATTGTAAAATATTTAAAATCAGAATAAGAGGACTCTATGTATGAGAGTGGTTAAAATTATTTTTAAGATATTATTTTGGTGCTTTATTATTTTCCTCCTTGTATTGCCAATTGGTCTCATCGCACAAATCTCCCGCCAAGAAATGAAAAATTATGAACCGCCCACTGCGCCGGTATTTCGGGAGATGGCGTACGGATCAATCGCTCAAGCCTACAGAACAGATGTGTATGAATATTTTATTCTTTCCGGAACATTTCTTTCTCACACGTATGACTATATGGAAATCGATGTTCCAGATCCAAGTCTGATCCGATGGGATGTAAATGTGGGAGATGAAGTTCAGGAGGGACAAGTTCTCGGAACATACAAAGGGGATCCCGTTGTTTCTACTTTAAGCGGAATCCTGGAGGAGCGAAATTCCTATGGAACAGATGCATATTTAAAAATATCTCTTCTCGAACCGCTGGAAATGGAATGCAGTGTCAGCGACAGCGTTCTTAACTTATTAAAGCGGGAAGACCTGGAGTTGAAAACAGATAACGGAGAAATTGTGAAACTCCTCTGGTTTTCACGGATCAAAAACACAGATGGGACAACAAATGTAAAGGTCTCCGTTGACTCAGATGTTTACTACTATGGTCAGATTGTAAAGGAATTAAAGGTCATGACGGGAAACTGTTACATGCAGGCTCTTGTTTTAGATGAAGACTGTATTTATCAGAAAACGTCTGGTGAAGAGGAACCATGGTATGTGCGAAAAGTAACATCCGATGGAAGTTTTATCTCGGAACAGCAAGTCGGTGTCGGTTACCAGGCAGATGGGCTTGTCTGTGTGTCTGGAATAAGTGAAGGAGAATTTTTTGATGCCGGATATAAAGCGATTGTAAGTGGAGAGTAAGAGAATACATGAAAGAATTAGATTTACAATTACATCATATTCAGAAATCGTATACGCGTCCAGTCCTTACAGATATCAATCTTCATGTTACAAATGACAGCTATGTTACCATTATTGGCAAATCTGGTTCTGGCAAATCGACTCTTTTGAATATCCTCGGGTTGGTGGAGAAATACGATGGCGGAGAATATCTGTTTAATGGTGTAAAAATCCGCAATTATATCGATTATGCAAAGATACGGTTAGAAAATATTGGATTCATCTTTCAGTCATATCATCTGATCCCAACAATGAGCTGCAAAGAAAACATCCTTCTTCCAACAATGTACAATCGAAAGAATAAAGTGCAGGATTTTGACGAGCTTGTGGAACTTCTTGACATTGCCCCGCTCTTGTCTCAACGTGTGACGACGCTCTCCGGGGGAGAAAAGCAGCGCGTTGCCATTGCCCGCTCCCTCATCCTGGATCCGTGTCTCATTCTGGCCGATGAGCCGACTGGAAATCTTGATCCCAAAAACAGAGATATGATCTTTGCCCTGCTAAAAAGAGAACATGAAAAGGGGCGGGGGATTATTCTGATTACACACGATCAAAAAATTGCAGATCAATCAAAAGTGGTCTACACATTGCAGAATGGAATGCTTCATCCTACTCAAAAACAAACAGAATAATGTATACCAGCAATGACGCCCCTCCAAGGAGATGCCTGTCAAGCGAATCTTTGGAGGGGCGAGTGCGTTCAAACATCCGTCTTGCCAAAAGCGGTCCAACTATGCTATAATCTGTTTCATTAACACATCAGACTATTTTTTCGGGAGAATACGGAAATGTCTTTTTTTGAAACACTTAATGATAAATTTTTCAATCCTTTTTGCTGCAGAAACCGGCTTCTATACTTTGAGTGTATCTGCCAGCTGATTGAGAAATCAAAGGAGATCTCCCTTTTGTATGAGATGGATGCAAAAAATACGCTGATCTTGTATCTTCAAAATTGTACCTACTCCATTGAAACAGAAAAC
>CASGAH010000081.1:3262-10885 GCA_949299375.1 uncultured Eubacteriales bacterium
CAAGCGGAAAGAGTCCACAGGAAAATGCTTCCACCATTCTCCGATATTTCCGCTCCTGCGGATGGATTTCCCCGCAGGAAATTGGACGGAGCGGGGATAACATTGCATCTGTGTCAGCATATTGTCGGAAACTGATCGAAGCAATTCGCAGAATCTTTGAGGGGGATGCAAACGGGGCAATTACAAATCATATTTTTTCAATGTATGAAATTTTAAAATCCTCATTCAGCAAAAACAGTGCCCGAACGGTGCGCCCGTACCATAATATTCTGGTTCCGCTGATGGAAAATGAATATGAGTTAAAAAATGAGCTTTTGATTTTGAAAGACAGCATTCGTGAGATCATACGAGCCGTCATGAAGATGTCCGACGCCAACAGTTTCGGACAATTTTTGATCAAAGACGAGCTTCTGGACCGTTTTTTTAATGATTATTTTTTTATAAAAAAGAGTGGCTTAATTCCATCCTATATTTCAGACATTGACCGAATGCTTCGAAGGCTGCGCCGCTCAGAACTTTACCCTCAGATGATTCAGGAGTATGCAAAGATCGAACATTCCGATGAGAATCGGGGGAGAGAAAGGATTGAACGGATGTTCCAGGAATTGGACAGCTTCATCAATCTGGAGTACGAACAGGAGATGTCCTACATTGATCGAAAAATCAATACGTACTATAACCTCTATTCTACCCGTATGATGATGATTCTGAGTGAAAATACAAATCTGGAGCACGAACTGAATCGACTTCTCCTTCTCTTGAAGGATCTGAAGGAAGAGGATCGTCAGGAAGCGCTATTGGCGCTCTCCGGAGCACACCGTCTCATGAGCATCGAATACATCGGAAGAAAATCTTTTGAGCGGAGAAAAAAGAGAAATCCCAATCCCAAAGCTGCGGGACTCGTCCAGGAGGAATTGTCGGAGGAGGAGAAACAGAGGCTGACAGACGAGCTTTTGACGGAGACTCCAGACCGATATGGTATGGATCGTGTAGAAAAGTACTTTGGTGAAATTCTAAGAGAAAGAAACCAGATTTCAGTGGAGGAATGCGGCGTATCTACAAGAGAAGATGCAATGATGATTGCAGCGAGTATGATTTACTCGGGGACCGTCGGTTTCTCATATGAAGTGGAATTTCAGGATGGGATAGTGGAAACGGAAGCGGCGAGAATCAGCCGGATACATATAAGAAAGAAGGAAACAAGATGAGTGATATCAGTCTTCGGATCGATATAAAAGAAGAAAACCGTCAGATGTTCCAGCGGTGTATTCGAAAATTATTGGAGTCCACCTTTATCTTGCGGGAGAAAGACGAAAAACTATATCCATTTGTCTCAAGAGAATCCAATCGGCAGGATATCTCGGAGTATCTGCGAATGATTGGATTTGATGTGATGGTCGAGGAGAAGTCGGGAGTCTGTATGCTGATACCAAGTGAGGAGGATGCGGATACGGTGGGGTTGAAACGCGCTAATGTGGTGACATTTTCTACGCTCCAGTATCATTTGCTGCTTGTACTCTGGGAAGTCTACCTGGAGAATGTCGGATACAATGAAGGGAATTACGTGTCCAAAGGAGATTTGATCGATAAGATAAAATCATATGACGTTCAGGTGACCCGCACAGAACTTGCCGCTGCATTTCGTCTTTTTAAAAAATATAGCCTCATCAATTTCAGTGAGGGGGAGGAAGGGGAGGAAATGAAGATCCAGCTCTATCCTTCTCTGCAATTTGGCTGGAATCTCCCGCAGTTTCAGACGGTTGCGCGCGAATACCTGAAAAAGGGAAAATCCGAAACCGATTCGCCGGGAGAGAGCGACACTTCTGAGGACCTTGAGGAGGAAGAGGAATGATCCTGCTAAAGAAAGTACGTTTGATCAATTGGTACGGCTTTTCCAATGTGACGGCGCCGATTGGCTTTTTTACGCTGATTGCCGGGAAGAATGGCAACGGAAAATCCGTTATGTTGGATGCAATCAAATACGCTGCCTATGGAGATACGGTTTTTAACAAATCATCCGAGAGCAAAGGAAGCCGTACACTGTCCTCCTATACAAGAGGGCTTTTGGATGCCACAGCCGGGACATATATGCGTCCGGCAGACCAGGTTCCCAATGTTTATACGCATATTGTGATGGAATATTTTGACAATGTGGAAGAGAAGTCCTTTTTGCTTGGCACAGTAATTGAGACAAGTGCCTCCAATCAGTTTCAGACATACCGCTATGTAATTGACCGAAAGACAATGGAGCAGATCGATCACACGTATGAAAAAGACGGCGTGCGAAATCCGTTCAGCGCCTCCCTTCTCCAAAAAAAATATCGGCTGACACTTCTGAACCGGGAACAGGGGCTGAAAAAATTTCTGCAGATGACTGGCCTCAAATTGTATCTGGATCAGCTTCCGGTTTATCTCCGCAAACTTCGGGGAATTATGTCGTATGATCCAAACGCCAGAATTGATCGCTTTATCCGGGAAAGTGTGTTGGAAAAACGGGATGTTGATTTTAAGAAACTGATTGAGGCGAGGGAGAACATCGAACGCCTGAATAACAGTTTTGAGGGCATCCAGCAGGAGATCGAAGAACTGGATGAAATTCTGGAACAATATGATGCCTGGGAAAGCGGAACAAAACGACTTCTGCTCGACGACATTCGTATCGTGTACAAAAGGAAGAAAGAGCTTCATCAGGAGAAGGAACGACTGACAAAGGAGCAGGAGCTGGCGAGCAGAAGAAGAGATGATCTGGAACGGGAACTGGAAATTCTGGATGAGGAAAAGAAGAAGATTGACGCACATCTTGTGCAGGCCAGAGTAAGCCTGGAGCAGCTGGACAGCACACGAATGATTGCGGAGGAGAGCCGCAAACTGGAGGAATTGGAGGCCGAGAAAAAGGCGCTGACGACTCTGTGCCGGAAGCTGGAGCATTTTCAAAACGTCGTCAACGAGCGCATGAATTTCTTTTTAAAGGAAGGAGAAGAGATCGAAGACAAGGATGTGCTGTCTTCCCTATGCGGACGAAACCATACCGCAGCGCAAAAGGCGGAAGCAGCCGCCCGATTGAAACAGAAGACAAGTGCGTACTACGACAAGCTTGTGATGAAAATGGCGGATATCGCAAAGAGGCTGGAGGAATGCAGCAGCCGTCTGGATGCACAGAATCGAATTATCGAAGAGTGCAAAAGACATCGCAATACGTTTGCGCAGATTCCGGAATATGTAGGTCTGCGGGATGAGATCAACCGTGAATTCGAGAAGAGAAAAATCCGTGCAAAGGCACAATTCGCCTGTGAATATGTCATCGCATTAAACGATGAAGCGTGGCGGGACGCCATTGAAGCATTTTTGGGACCGCGTCGATATACGATTTTGGTGGATCCTCAGTACTATGACATTGCAGACGAAATCCTGAATCGTTCGGAATATCGGTATGCACATTTGTTTAATACAAAACTGCTGATGAAAAAGAAGATTTCGGTGGAAGAGGATTCGGTTGTGTTCAAACTGGAGATCAAAAATCCTGTTGCGAGACAATATTTTCATTATCAGCTTGGAAGAATGCACGCCGTTGACCGGAATGCTGTAAAAGAATATGAAAACGCGATTTCTGTGGAAGGCCGTGTCTCGGTGGCAATGGACAGTTCCTTCCTTCGTTTTGACCGGCTGCGTTCCTACTATCTGGGACAGAGGACATTTGAACTGAATCGGATCCGCGCGGAAGAAGAGATTTCCAGACTGAAAGAGGACAGAAAGGAACTTCTCTCCGAGCAAAAGGAAATCATAGACCAAAAGAAGCGTTTGGAGCTAGAACGTGAGATGTTCCAGGAGTATGACTATGATGCACACGGAAAATATCAGTCCGTGTCGGAAGCTGCCCGGGCGTCCAGAAGCCAGCTGGAACGACTCAGACAGGCACAAAAAAACAACCTGGAATACCTAGAATTGCATGAACTCGTCGGAAGCCTTCTAGAGAAACAGGAAGCAGTGCGAATGGAATATCGGGAAAAGCTGCAGGAAAAAAGCAGACACGACACGACCATTCAAAGATGCTCCGATAAGATTGCAGCAGCTTTGTCGAATCTAACAGCACAGGAGAAAAAGTTTCAGGAGTACAAGCAGGAATACGCCGACACTGTCAGACAGGCAGTCGAGACGTATGAAAAATATTTGCAGCAGGGGAAAAAAGGAGCCGGAGGATTGCTGGCGGAAGAGAGCCGGATGCGTATCGTCCGCGGTATTGAGAGAAACAAAAGCCTGCTGATGCAAAGACAGGCCGATTATCACGCAAAACACCCGGGTCAGACGCTCCTTCCGAGAGGAACCGAGGGAAGAGAACAGTATGCGGGCAGAAGAGCGCGCATCTGGATGGACAACCTTCAGGAAATTCGCCAGAAACTAGAAGATCAGACGCGCAGATACGAAGATATTTTTAAAAACGAATTCGTATTGACCATTCTCAAATCATGCGAACGCGCCAGAGAGGATTTGCGTCAGATCAACAGAGAACTGGCAAGACTAAACTTTTCAGCAAAATATCAGTTTGACGTTCATTATGTAGCGGACGGATCTGAATACGCGAAAGTGATCGACTATGCCCGCTATCTGGACGAGCGGGAACAGATGGGAAGCCGTGCCGACGGGCAGATGACATTCTCGATGCTGACCTCGGTTTCAGACGAAGAAGGCGAACAGTTGGAAGCGGAGATGAAACAAATCATCAATCGAATCATCGAAAAAAACAGCGATGAGGCAATTGAACGCTTTGCGGACTACCGAAATTATATGAATTACGAGATTCTAATCAGCAATGATGTTTTGGATCGGGCAAAACTGTCCCGACAGACAGGATATAACTCCGGGGCAGAAGTGCAAATTCCCTATTTGCTGATCCTCTTATCCGCCCTTTTGCTGATTTATAACCAGCGCGTCAATTCCACACGTCTCGTATTCATTGATGAGCCATTTGCAAAAATGGATCCCGGCAATGTAAAACTGATGCTGGATTTTATGCGGGAGCAGAAACTCCAGGTAATCTTTTGTTCTCCGGACAAAACAGAGTCCATCGGAAATGAATGTGAAGTAATTCTGCCAGTATTGCGTGTGCGTGCGGACAGTATGCAGCTTGGAATCGTACAATTTCACGAGCAGAAGGCGGATGACATCCGGTGAGGAGACTGACGGATATGGTGAACTATGAAGAAAAAATACTGACGCTTTTGGCCGACAAATACAGGAAAAGCAAAAAAGACAGAGGCACGAATGTCATTGCAAGGAGGACAAAACTAACTCCATCTCAGCTCTACAAGTCTTATACGAAAAATGACGGAGACATCGCACAGATTGATTCCCTCAACGAGGCAATCCGCCGGTGCGGCGAGAAAGGGTTTGTGACATATGACAGAGAGGGATTTATCAGCGAGATTCGATGCATCTATCTGGTGGACGAAAAGATCGATGAGATTGAGCATTACCTGGAAGAGACGTATGGGTATGAGCCAAAATCTGTAAAGCAGCGGTATGCACAGCGTTTGATCGACACATACGCCGGACGCTCCCCTGCAGCAAACCGAGAGTGTGAAAAGCTGCGTCAGGTTCTGGAGAATCACAAGACTCCATCCCGTCTTCCCCAGATCGAAGATTTGCTCAAAGCACTTGTATTTATCGAAAACAACCAGGAAACTTTGTATTTGCGCGAGGCATCTTCGCTGATTTATGGCGACTCAAAATATCTGGAGGAGACGATGCTCGGATCCGTATGCCGGGCGCTTCGGGATTTCCTGGGCCGTCCATGCGGGGAGGCGGAAGTAGAGGATGAGATACTGGAGGAGTACCATATCATACGGGAAAGACAGCGGCTGTGCCTGAAAGGCGATGTGACCGTACAGATTCAGGGAAAAACACTGGAACTGGGGGCATTCCGAAATGGATTTGAATTTTTCGCAGAGGAATTGGAGAACATCGGACAGATACAAATCCGAACGCCATTCTTTACGACAGTGGAAAATTATACGTCCTGGCTTCGATGCAGCGGCGCAGATGAGACATTCTTTTATCTGGGAGGATATGCCACCCGCCACCAGAGGGCGCTTTTGAAGAAAATATATTCCGACAACCCGGACCGAATCTATCGCCATTTTGGAGATATCGACGCAGGAGGACTCTATATTCATGAGCATTTGTGCCGTGTAACCGGCATCCCATTTCGCTTGCACAAGATGTCGCGTTCCCAGTTGGAGGACAGCCGTTTTCAATCCTGTCTGCACCCGCTGACAGAGCAGGATCGCATTCGTCTGAGATCTCTGCAAAAGCAGGAGGCATATCGGGATCTGGCCGGATATCTTCTGGAGCAGAACGTAAAACTGGAGCAGGAAGTCGTCAGCTATTATGGAGATGCGATTGCGTATCGCAACATGCAGGATTGAGAAATGATTACGTATCACAACATACAGGAACAGGAAATAAACCGAGATTTATTCCAATATTTTATCCGACACCAAACGGTTACAAAATGCTGGAGGAGAGAAAAAGGAACATGGAAGATCAAAGACGATCCGTTCATCGACGACTGGAGTGAAGCGGATTATATGACATTGGTTTCCTGCTTGAAAAATACGGCAAGAACGGGCGGGTTTGTATACGGCGCCTTTTTCAATGGTGTGCTGAAAGGCTTTGTCTCCGTCGAGCCGGAACTGTTCGGCGGAGAACACCGGTACCTTGATCTCTCCAGCATCCATGTATCCGAGGATATGAGAGGAAAAGGTATCGGAACGGTATTATTTTGCGCAGCAAGAGAGTGGGCAAAGACACATGGGGCGAAGAAATTGTATATCTCCGCCCATTCTGCCGTGGAAAGTCAGGCATTCTATCATAACATGGGCTGTGTCGAAGCGGCAGAATACAATAAAGCGCATGTCGAGGCGGAACCGTATGACTGCCAGCTGGAATGTCTTGTATAAAGTGCGGCTAAGAGGATCGAAAGCCCCCGGCAGTTGGAATGGCTGCAGTACTTACTCAGATCAGATCCGCGAACATCGAACGGCGAAGCCGTGAGATGCCCGCAGTATCCGATCAACCTCGACGAAAGGAGATTACCCAATGATCCTTCTAATTGCCGGCGCATCCCACACCGGAAAGACGGTGCTGGCACAGCGCCTTTTGGAGAAATATCACGATCCGTACTTGTCCATCGACCATCTGAAAATGGGCCTGATCCGCAGCGGACAGACGGAATTGACTCCCATGGACGATGATAAGCTGACGGATTACCTCTGGCCTATTGTTCGGGAAATGATCAAGACTGCCATCGAAAATGGACAGAATCTGATCGTGGAGGGCTGTTACATCCCCTTTGAGTGGGAAAAGGATTTTGCGCCGGAGTATCGGAAGAACATTCGTTACCGCTGCCTTGTCATGTCCCGAAACTATATCGAAAACCACTTCGATGACATTCGAAGCCACGGCAGCGCCATCGAGCAGCGGTTGGATGACAGCGATCTGAGCAAAGACAGCCTGATCCGCGACAATGAAAATGCCCTGCGACAATGCCAGGAAAACGGCTGCGACTATATTTTAATTGATGATTCGTACAACATTTTGTTGGAGGATATTGTAAAATAATATAAA
>CASGAH010000082.1 GCA_949299375.1 uncultured Eubacteriales bacterium
TGGCGATTACCTTGACCAGACTTTCACTGGCAAGCTGATAACAGCTTGCAGAACACACGACTTTCACCCGTTAGAAACGTGCGCCGCCAGGCGCACTACAAATGGGGTGTCGCAAAGTCATCCATCCTGGATGATTTTTCAACCCCCCATTTTTGTATGTGTCAGATTTTCGGATATGCATACCAGAAGGTTTGTATGAGTTTTCCCGCAGCGTGTGTCTGTGCGATCTGGTACACTGCCCGGTAGACGTCTCTCACGGCGTTTTTCTCCTCCCATGTCATCTCGTCTGCGGAGAAGTACGCTTTCAGCACTGTTTTCTTCCACTCTTCCAGCTGAGACACTTTTAGCGCCTGGATCCGAAGGTGCATCTGTTCTGCACTGCACTCGACCCCCATCTCAATTCCAAGATGGCGGGCCAGCCGGCATGTCATCTCATATTCGTTCAAAATGGCCAGCCGCCAAACCGGATGGCGGGCTTTCTTTCTTCTTGCGGACAGAAGGATCCGGCTTCGGATGACCATTCCGGAAACGATAAACAGGAGAGCCAAAAGTACGCCCCCGGCGATCATCCATGTCCGCTGCTCCCCTGGCGTCAAGTCCGAAGAACCCGGACCCGATAAATCTGTCTGAGAATCGGTGTCCGTCTCCTGGCTGCTTTCCGTCTGTGTCGTCTGCGGCTCCTCGGGCGTCGGTTCCGTCGTCTCCTGCGGCTGCGTCTGCGGCTCCGTCTGCGATTCCACTTCCTCCTCTGTTGTTTCCGGCAAAAGATCCTGCCTGTCCAAATTGGAGTATCCCGGCGTCATTTCTACCGGAATCCAGCCGATTGCACTGTGATACACTTCCACCCAGGCGTGTGCCTGACGGTTTTTGATTTCCACCGGGGTGCCTGCCTCCACCGCTTCGGTCACATACCCCTCCACATATCGGGTCGCATAACCGCACATCCGGTAGAGAATCGCCGCTGCCGTCGCAAAATGCACACAGTAGCCTCTTTTTTGTTCTGTCAGAAAATATTCTACAAAGTCCCGGTCTGTCGGTGTCTTGCCCGGCGATGTGCTGTAAACCGCGGTCTGATGAAGATACGAGCGAATCGCCTGTGTGACTTGTGTAAAGTTCCAGGAAGAAGAGACTCCCGTCTCCCGGAAAAATGCCTCCCGGATCGGGGCAAGCGTTTCCTGCGGATATTCTGTGCTGATAATGGAAATCAAATCCCCGGAATTATGCAGGGTGATCTCTCCGGACTCCGCATACTGCATCACCGTTCTCATCTCGGCCAGCGATGCCAGCATCACCTCATATTGCGCGGAAGAAGATCCCTTGCCTTTCATCCATCCGTTGTAATCATAATCGTGCTCTTTCCCCTGAATGTGAGAGAAATAGGGGATATATTCATACGCTCCGTCCGCATTTTTCCGCTCTACCAGTACCGCTTTTTTTTTCATATTTCCTGTCCAGGAAATCCGGTCCGCTCTTCCCTCGTCAATTGCCTCACACAGATAGCCGCTCAGATATCCATATTGGAGTTCCCTGCGCTGCGCAAGAACCTGCTCACTCGGCATAGCGCTGACCGCACCGGCGGTCGGAATCTGTCCCCAGCCGTCCCCCTCATAAATCGACGCGGCGAATGCCTTCAGGTACATCGGCCCGTCCCATTCCCCGGAAACCGTCACCACGAGATCCACCTCATTCGTTCCCTTTACCGAGTCGGCCTGCCCAATCTCTCCCCCTGAGATTCCCATCGAGCTTTGCTCTGAAAATGGTTCCCAGATTGGATTGCTGATCTGCGTCCACCCTTCGATTACCGTCTCAATGCCATTTTCGCGGATTTTCCAGTAGAGATCGCGGTTTTGCTCAAACAGGGCAAAGCAGGGGTCCAGCAGAAACGATTTTGTCAAAACGGCCGCTGCCGCCGCAAGTCCCATCATGAAGGCCATTTTCTGCAGCGCACTCTTGCAGCGAAGAACATCACTCGTGTGCATGCGGATTGCCCTCATCCCTGACCAGAGAACGCTCTGCCCTCCTCCCAAAATCCAGATTCCCATCACACCGGCGCTCATCCAAAGCGCGAATCCGAGATCCGGAACATGGCCTACCATAAGAATCAAGACACATTCCAAAAGGACAAAAAAAGCGGGAACGAGCGCGGAGCGCGCAAAAAACATCGACAAAGCACACAAAAAAATCATCCCCGCCGCCGCAAACAGGAGGAATGGTTGTTCCGGGGCCGCAAGCACATACGAAATCGATTCACAGTAGAGCGACGTTTGGAAATATTCGTTGTAGTGATCCAGAAAACGCTGCAGCGCAGTTCCGAATCCGCAGAACAGCACCTGCCGTTGTGTGATCCCACGGACAAGAAGAAATGCCGCCAAAAAGGCCGTTCCGATGTGTCTCCAGCGGGAAACAGACATTCCAATTCCAGCAGCCAGACAATACACAGCCACTCTGCCCGCCAAAACTTCCATGGGAACTTCCAGATTCAAAAAGCGATTCCATTCTCCAATCCATCCAAATGCGAGGCAGAACAGAAAGATTCCCTGAAAACAGCAAAACAGCCCGCCGTCCAGCGCCGTGTGCCGCTGCTGTTTTAAAGCGACCGCTTCCCGCGGCTTCATTTGCATACCGAGCTTTCGTCTCATTCTCCAATCCTTTCCACCTGATGCCGATTTTCCTGTCTCTTTCGACAGCAAACCGCTCTGCACCATCCCCTCTAAACGATCCAGTTCCACTGTGCAAGCGTCTCCCGCCCCTGTTTTCCGATCCCGACCACTTCCACCTTCCAATCTTCCAGACTTGCAAATGTTTTTTGCTCCCGATTTTCTCCCGTATACACAAGCGTTTTTCTCTCCGCAATCCGGGATGTCGCAAGCAATGTCTGAAACGGCAAGTCTTTGCGGTCCGTCACATAGTACAGATGAGAAAACCGTATTCCGCCGCATTTTCGTTCCTGCTCCTCCAGGAGCGCTTTCTGTCTTCCATTTCCGTTCTTTGTTTTTCCCCGGCGCATCAGCTGTCCCATCACGAGATAAAAATCCTCCTCCCTCTCCACGGCAAACCACTCTCCCTCCATACAAAACGAGGAAGCCATCAGATTTTTGCAGTGTTTCATAATCATTGCAAAGGAGAGCGACGATGCCGCTTCCAGAATCCAGTCGAGACTAGAAAACGACTCTCTCTGCCAGTCCATTAAAATCAGTACTGCCGGACCTTCCTGCCGGGAAAATTCCTTTACCATCCACTCGTCCAGACGGGCGCTCAGCTTCCAGTGAACATGCTGCAGGCGGTCTTCCGGGCGAAATGGACGGATCTGATAAATCTGAGAGACATCATTTCCCGGATGCAGCGCTTCCCAGGAATCCCAGTCTACTACATAGTTTCTCGTTTGCGGACTGATTTCCATCGCAAGATCCTGTATTTTCGGAATGACAATCAGCTCTGCCTCCGGCGTTCTGCCGCTTTTTTTTCGCGTTCGGATCGTTCGCTTCCAGCTGTAGACCGGAACGCTCCCGATCAGGCGCATCCACAAAAGGGACAGTTCCACCGTTCCGCAATGGCCGCAGTCCGCCGGAAAGGAAACGCTGACCTCGCTTTTTGCCGGGACGCTGACTTCCAGCCGGTGCTTTTTCTTCCGTCCGGATATTTTGTTTTTCATCTGAAGGCAGAGGCACAGTCTGGAAGCGGGAAGCCAGGCATCGTTTCTCAGCACAATGGAAATCTCATTTTCCTCTCCTGCCTCACACAGAAGTTCTTCCGGGGAAAACGCTGCCCGGACCCGCCAAAGCACATGCCACTCTGCCAAAAAAGTAACGGCGGGCACAATCACAAGCAGAAGCAGAAAGAAAACAGGAAGCGGTTCAAAATACATCACAGAGAGAAAGAAGAACAAGACTACAACAGCAGCATATACGAAACGGTTTAACGCCATGAAGCCCTCCTCTTCCTATTTCTTCGGCCTGGGTGCCGGAACCTCATCCAAAATCTGTTCCAATATTTTCGCGGCATGGATATGGCTGACCCGCGCCTTTGTGCTCAGAAGCACCCGGTGCTCCGCCACATCCCGAAAGATCACTCGCACATCTTCCGGGAGGACATAATTTCTGCCCTGAACATATGCCCTCGCCTGCGCCATGCGGATCAGAGCAATCGTCCCCCTCGGACTGATGCCCAGCTCTAAAAAAGAGCTCTCACGTGTTTTTTCTGCCAGCCGCACCGCATACTCATCGACCAGATGATGCACATATACTTCCGATACTTCCTCCTGCATTTGCAGTATATCGTCGGCGGAGGCGACCGGGTGAACTTCCGCCGTATGATTTCCGCTTCGATTCTGCTTTAAAATGGTGATCTCATCGCTCCGGTTCGGATATCCCATTGTCAGCTTAATCATAAATCGGTCCAGCTGGGATTCCGGCAGCAGCTGCGTTCCAGCTGAACCGGCCGGGTTTTGCGTGGCAATGACGAGAAACGGATTGGGAACGGGACGGGTCACACCGTCAATCGTTACGGTGCCCTCCTCCATCACCTCCAGAAGCGCAGACTGCGTCTTGGGAGACGTGCGGTTGATCTCATCCGCCAGAAACACGTTGCACATAATCGGTCCCTTCTGGTATTCAAATTCACGGGAATCTTTCTGGTACAGATGAAATCCGATGATATCGGCCGGAAGCACATCCGGCGTAAACTGCATTCGATTCGCCTCCAGATCGATGGCCCTGGCAAATGCCATCGCAAGCGTCGTCTTCCCGACTCCCGGAATGTCTTCAATCAGAATATGCCCCCGCGCCAGCAGCGCACAGAGAACTTTCTCAACGATCTCATCCTTTCCGACAACAGACTGTTTGACTTCCTGTAGTATTTCTGATATCATTTCCCTCGACATCCCTTTTTCCTCCCTCTCTCTTTCCTTCCTGGCGGCGCCGGCATCTATTTTTCTCTCATTCCTCTCAGTCTTCTGACAGATCACAGCACAATAAGAATATCATATTTCTTATTTTTATGCAAGCAAACTTGGCCCTCCAAAGAGGCGCTTGACAGGCTTATCGCAAAAAACCGCCCGCAGGGGATTGTTTTCCCCCGCGAAGCGGCTTTCTGTGGATCTGAGCAATTCACTATTTCATGTGATTGCTGCTATTTTATTCCATTGTGTCAAATGTGCAGATAACTTTCGCCAGTTCCGATCTTGTGATGAGATCAAGCGGACGGATGCGGCCGTCACCGCCGCCCTGGATGATCTGTCTGTCGATTGCCCACAGCATTGCATCCTTTGCCCAATCTGCAACTTGATCGAAGTCTGTGAATGCGCTTGCATCTGCTGTCGAACTCGTATCGATTCCGGCAAACTGTGCGTAACGATACAGCATCGCAACCGTTTCCTCACGGTCTACCATCTGACGAACACCAAACAGTCCTTCTCCGATTCCCATTACAATTCCGTTGTCATATGCCCAGACGATGGCATCACTGTACCACTGTCCATCTTCGACATCTTCAAAGATATCCCGATAGACAACTTCCGGTGATCCAGCCATGCGGTACAAAACAGCGGCAAGCGATTCACGGGTCGGATTGTCATCCGGAGCAAACAGATCCTCCGCAATTCCATTCATGTAACCGTTCTCGTATACGTATTTTACATATTCGTAGTACCAGCTGTCTTCCGGCACGTCTACAAACGGAAGGGAATCATCGGTTGTATCCGGTGCATACAGATAGATACAATCCAGATTCAGCATGAACATATCGGTAACGTTATGGTGTACCAGAGCAAATCTGACAGAAGAACCTGCGTACTCGCTCACATCAACCAGATACGTCTCCCAGTCTCCGGATGCCGTATAGTCCGAACCAATCTGTACAAATTCGCCGCCGTCCACAGAGACATAGAGTCCAACCTTCTCCAGTGCATAATTCGGATCTCTTCCCTGAATGCTAAAGGAGAACTGATACCCTTCGCCAATCGTCTGCTCCGGCGTAATCAGCCAGTTGTCTGGTGTCAGCGGTCCATAGTTGTTGATGTAGGAAGCAGACGTGATGGCGTAACTTCCATGGTGAACTTCTACTTCCGTACTGCTGTATACTTCCCAGTTGTGTCCGTCTCCATCAGCGTCCAGAGTCTCCCATCCTTCTGGAAGGCCATTCTCGAAGCTTTCACTGAGAACTGCGGTGTATCCTTCCAGTGTATGCTCAGAGTCATCTCCCGGTTCCGGCGGGGTTACCGTTCCGCCATTTCCCCGAATCTCTACGGTATCCAGCTTCAGCATAAACTGATCCGTACAGTTAAAGTGACGCCATGCGATACGAATGGTCTGGCCCGCATATCCACTCAGGTCAACGGCTGACTGTGTATACGCTGCACCTTCCAGCGTGCGCTCCTCCGTCACTGCAAACTGACTCAGATCGATCGTTCCCGCAGACAAATTCACTGCAGAGTCCGGTCCGATGTACACTCCATAATGTTCTGCATACCACGAAGCGTCCTGTGCTCCAGTCCAGTAGTAGAGCTGCACATTTTCATACCCTTCCGGAATGGTAATCGCTTCTGTAAAGATCCAGTCATCCGGGGTAATTGCACCTACGTCATTGATATAGGAGTAGTTTCCAAGAAATCCGCTTCCGCTCTGCGCATAAGCGGCATCACTATAAGCGCCCCAGCTATATCCATCGCCATTTCTGTCGACAATCAGCCATTCGCCCAGTGTGCTGAGATCCTCAAACGGCTGTTCGTAGAGGAGGACACCATCTGTTTCCGGTGTGGAAGGAATAAATGTCTCTGTGATTGCGCCATCTACGACAACGGCAATAAGTTCATTCTTTCCAAAGTCTCCGGCTTTCACATAATAGGTTCCGCTCTCAGAGATGGCAATGGAGACAGCCTCGCCCATCGTGCCGAATACGGTCATTTCATCCACAAGCTCTGTGCAGTCTACATCCGTATAAACACCGAGATAAGCCAAATATCCGTCATCGAAGGCGGTTGCAATTCCATTTGCGACCGAGATTGAAGGCGATGTCGTATCCTTGCGAATCATAAGGTTCCACTGTGCCTGGTCATTTGCCTCCAGCGTGAATCCTTCGTGATCCAGATAAGCTTCCAGAGTAACGTTTACTGCACTTCCCTCTTCTGTCGTGTTCAGCGCACTTAAAAATTCCACTGTCGGGAAAGCAAGGCCGTCATTGTAGCCAAACGTATAGTAGGTATTTCCGTTGCTGTAGAAGAATCCTTTTGTCTCAAACTCGTGCATGCTGACCAGAGATCCATTGACAAGATATCTTACCGTAGCGGCATTTCTCATCAGACCTGCGTACAGCGCGTTCACAGAGTCCATGTATCCGTCTCCGTTTGGAGAAACCGTTGCGCGGTCCATGCTGAAGTTTGCACGGTTTTCTTCATCCGAAGCATACGGGTTGAAGGCAAGTGCCTGCTGTGTGCTTCCGGATACATATCCGG
>CASGAH010000083.1 GCA_949299375.1 uncultured Eubacteriales bacterium
AAATCAGGGATAATGGCTAACGATTTACAAGGCTCCTCCCACCGCCTAAAGGCAGTGGGTTTCCGCCTACGACAAACGAAAGGATTTATTTTATGAAAATGGGACAGAACATATTATGGAAACACACATTCCAACAAAAATCCACAGGGAGGATGCGTGCGGAATGTTGATAAGTCTGTGGATAATGTGGATAATGTGGATTAGGAGCGCTCAAGCAGCGCTTCTCCAACTGAGACAATATCCCCGGCTCCCATCGTAATCAACAGATCGCCCTCGGCGCAGTGCGCGGACAGAAACTGCTCGATCTGCTCAAAGGACGGAAAATAGTGGACACTTGTTCCGAACGACTGAATGCGGTTTGCAAGATCCAGTGAGGAAATGCCAAGTGTGTCGGTTTCCCGCGCCGGATAAATGTCCGCAAGGACGACTTCATCGGCCAGACAGAGAGAGCGGGCAAAACCGTCCATCAGCGCCTTCGTGCGGGTATAGGTGTGGGGCTGGAACACACACCATATTTTTTTGTGCGGATAGGTGTGGGCGGCCTTTAGCGTGGCTTCGATCTCGTCGGGATGATGCGCATAATCGTCGATCACCGTGACACCGCGAAATTCCCCTTTCCGCTGGAATCGGCGATCGGTTCCGGTAAAGGAGGCGAGGCCGTTTCGGATCTGTTCCATCGGGATGCCAAGCTCCAGTGCGACGGCGATGACAGAGAGGGAGTTGAGGACATTGTGAAATCCCGGAACGCCAAGCGAAATCGATCCGACAATGTCGTATCCATGCTCTGTTTTTCGGGTCAGGTCATAGGAGGCACACCCGAATGGATCGTAGGTGATGTGGACGGCGCTGTAATCGTCCCTGTCGGGGTCGGAGCCGAACGTCCGTATCTTGCAGGAAAGCCCCTGCGTAAACTGCTCCAGCTGTTCAATCTCGCCGTAAATGGAAAGGAAGCCGTCAGGGCCGAGCTTTTCCGCAAACAGACGGAAGGAGCGGCGGATGTCATCGAGATCTTTGAAAAAATCGAGATGATCGGCGCGGATGTTCAGGATGATTTCCATCGTCGGGTAGAGCGACAGGAAGCTGTTTGTATATTCACATGACTCTGCGACAAAATAATCGGAGCCGCCGACACGGATGTTTCCCCCGATGGAGTGGAGAATTCCGCCGACAGAGACGGTAGGATCCGCGTTTGCCTCCAGAAGAATGTGGGTCATCATGGAGGTCGCGGTCGTCTTTCCGTGGGTTCCGGAAATTCCGATCGCAGTCCGATAATTTTTCATCAATTGTCCGAGAAGCTCTGCCCGTGTCAGCAGCGGAATCCCGAGGCGGAGCGATTCCTGGATTTCCGGGTTGTCTTCTTTGACAGCCGCAGTGTAGACGACAGCCTTCACTTCGGGAGAGACATTGGCGGCGCTGTGACCGTAGTGGATGCAGGCGCCCTGTTCGGCAAGCTGCCGGGTGAGGGCGGACGCATGGACATCGGAACCGCTGACGCGAAAGCCCTCCTTTAGGAGAATGGAGGCCAGCCCACTCATGCTGATGCCGCCAATCCCAATAAAATGAACAAAAATTGGTTTCTGAAACTGAATATGATACATAGGAAAAACCTCCGGATTTGTGATGTCTGATCTGTCATCGTGCCGCGATGCGGAAAGAAAACAACCCCGCATCCGGCTGGATAAAATCAGTATACTCTAAAACAGAAGGATTGAAAAGAGATATTTTTTGGATCCTCTGCAGCGCGGTTTTTCTGGAAAAAACAAAAGAAGGGCGTGAAAGAAAAAAAGGAGTGAAAATAAGGTAAAATAGATAAGAAATTTAGGAGGTATTATTGAGCAGGTATACATTTTGATGGAAAAGCAAAAATATTTTGAAAAAAACTTTGTTCATAACGTTAACAAACCTACAAAAGTATGTTATAATGGCTCTGTAAAGCGATTGTCCTGTCCTGGGCAACCGGCAAGATCAGCCATGTCGGCAGGCAGAGAGGTCGGTTAACGAAAAGTAAAGAGGGGTGAAACCGTGATAAAAAAAGAAATGATAGCTATGTTATTGGCAGGCGGACAGGGAAGCCGTCTTGGCGTTTTAACATCGAAAGTAGCAAAGCCGGCAGTGGCCTTCGGAGGGAAATATCGCATCATCGATTTCCCGCTGAGCAACTGCATCAACTCCGGAATTGATACCGTCGGTGTTTTGACGCAGTATCAGCCGCTGCGGCTGAATACACATATCGGTATTGGAATTCCGTGGGATCTGGATCGCAACCATGGAGGCGTGACCATCTTGTCCCCCTATGAGCAGACAGGCAAGAGCGACTGGTTTACCGGTACAGCCAATGCAATTTATCAGAATATCAACTACATTGACGGTCTGAATCCAGAATATGTATTGATCCTCGGAGGAGACCATATCTACAAGATGGATTACGAGATTATGCTGGAATATCACAAGGCCAATCAGGCGGACATTACGATGGCAGCCATGCCGGTACCGATCGAGGAGGCAAGCCGTTTTGGTGTGCTGATCACAGATGAGACGGGCAGAATTACCGATTTCCAGGAGAAGCCGAAGGTTCCAAAGAGCAACCTGGCATCCATGGGAATTTATATTTTCACATGGCCGGTTCTGAGAGAAGCGCTGATGACGAACAAGGAAGTTCCGGGACTGGATTTTGGAATGCACGTGATTCCGTATTGTCACAGCAGAGGAGACCGCGTCTTCTGCTATGAATACAACGGTTACTGGAAAGACGTTGGAACGCTGTATTCCTACTGGGAATCCAACATGGAGCTAATCGATCTCGTGCCGATTTTTAACCTGTACGAAGATTACTGGAAGATCTATACCAAGAGTGACACGCTTCCTCCGCAATACATCTCCGCAGACGCCCAGGTTGAGCGCTGCATCATAGGGGATGCCACGGAGATCTATGGAAAGGTGACAGGGTCGGTCATCGGATCGTCGGTTACCATTGAGAAGGATGCCGTTGTCTACGATTCGATCATCATGGAAGGCGCTGTGATCAAGGCGGGTGCGCGGGTTTACAAGGCAATCATTGCGGAGAACACGGTTGTCGGGGAGAACGCTACGCTTGGCTGGGGCGATTATGCGGAGAGCCAGTACAACAAGAAGGTATACTGCAGTGATCTTGTGACCATCGGGGAGAATTCTGTGATTCCGGCAAATGTAATGGTAGGCAAAAACACAGCCATCAGCGGCGTAACCGTTCCGGAAGATTATCCAAACGGATACTTGCCAAGCGGCGGATATATTATTAAGGCAGGTGAGAAAGAATGAAAGCGGTAGGAATTATTTTAGCAGGGGGGAATAACAGAAGAATCCGGGAGCTGTCCAACAAGAGAGCAGTAGCTGCAATGCCTGTTGCCGGAACATACAGAAGCATCGACTTTGCTTTAAGCAATATGTCCAACTCCAACATCAAGCGGGTTGCAGTGCTGACGCAGTACAATGCCAAGTCGCTGAACGAGCATTTGAATTCCTCCAAGTGGTGGGATTTTGGAAGAAAGCAGGGAGGCCTTTATGTGTTCACCCCTACGCTTACCGTGAACAACAACAACTGGTTCCGCGGGACGGCGGATTCCCTGTATCAGAATCTGGATTTCCTCAAGAGAAGTCATGAACCTTATGTGGTCATCGCTTCCGGTGATGGAATTTATAAGATTGATTTTAACGATGTGCTGAAGTATCATGTGGAGAAGAGAGCAGATGTCACCATCGTATGCAAGGAGATGAACAGCGGGGAAGATCTGGCCCGTTTCGGATGCATTCAAAAAGACGAGGACGGACGCATCACAGAGTTTGAGGAGAAGCCTGTCGTTGTCCGCTCGAACGTGATTTCCTGCGGAATCTATGTTGTCAGAAGAAGGCTTCTGATTGAGCTTCTGGAAGTGGCGGCATCGGAAGACCGGTATGACTTTGTAAAAGACGTACTGATTCGCTACCGCAATAAGAAGAAGATTTATGCCTATATGCATGAGGGATATTGGAACAACATCTCTGATCTGAATGCATATTTCCGGACCAATATGGATTTCCTGAAAAAAGACGTTCGGGATTACTTCTTCCGCCAGGGAGAACCGATTTGTTCGAAGGTAGACGATCTTCCGCCGGCAAAGTACAATCCGGGATCCTACGTGAAAAACAGCCTGATCTCCGCCGGGTGTATTGTAAACGGTCAGGTAGAAAACAGCGTAATCTTTAAGAAGGCATTTATCGGAAACAATTGCATTATTCGCAACTCGATTATTCTGAACGATGTGTACATCGCAGACAATTGCTGCATTGAAAACTGCATTGTGGAGGCACACAGCACACTGTGCGCCAACACCAACCATGTGGGAACAAAGGATAAAATTCAAATCGTGATAGAAGAAAACGATCGATTCGTGATGTCATAAAGTGAGGACAGGAGATTTCGGATTAGGATAAAATTGGATTCCGCCTGCCGTTTGTAACGCTGTGTCAAGTGAAAGAAGCATACCGG
Source organism: uncultured Eubacteriales bacterium (assembly GCA_949299375.1). Classification (GTDB taxonomy): domain Bacteria; phylum Bacillota; class Clostridia; order Lachnospirales; family Lachnospiraceae; genus UBA2942. The sequence goes on from CASGAH010000083.1 coordinate 4,505, forward strand.
TGGATGCTCGAAAAAGGCATCTGCCGGTATCCTTTTACAGGTCAAGGTCAAAGGAAGGAGTGTAAACCATGCAGATTACGGATGTAAGAGTGAGAAGAATGACAAAAGAAGGGAAGATGAAGGCCATCGTATCGATCACCATCGACAATGAATTTGTTGTCCATGACATTAAGGTGATTGAGGGGGAAAAAGGAATTTTTGTCGCGATGCCAAGCCGCAAATCGGCAGACGGGGAGTACCGGGACATTGCGCATCCCATCAACACTGCGACGAGAGAGCGAATTCAAAATCTGATTCTGGAGCGATATGAAGCGGCCGCATTGGAGACAGAGGAAGAAATCACCGTACCTTAGGAGGGGTGAGGAAAAAGCGGAGGAGAAGGAAAATAAAGTAGAAAAATGAGATGGGGAAAGGACTTTTCAGGCAGCGAAAAGGGGAAGAGCTGCCTGAGAGGTTCTTTTTTTATCTGGTGAAAATAGATGAATTGTGACTGACAAAAATTCACAAATATGGTATACTTTAGATATAAAAAAAATAGAAGCCAAAACATCATACCAAATCGTTTTGAAATAGGTGTTTTGTTTGGCGGGGAAGGAGTGCAGCATGAAAAGGCGAAAAATAATCACAATTGGATTTGCGGCGGCAGCACTGATTCTGATCCTTGTTTTTGTGGGGTAGCAGTTTGGCCTCCCAAATCCGTCAGAACAAGGGGAGAGCTTTGATGTCCAGAGCGAGAGCAATGAAGCGGAGGATCTCTCCAAGCAGATCTGTGAATACAGGGAGACTGCGATTGGAAACAATTTGTCATACCGGATTTTGGAGGCCGAGATGACGGAGACGCTGAAAGATGAAGACGGATATTATGAAAAACTTGGAACGCTTGCCAAATGGGAAGAAAACATATGCCGGATGGACAAAAGTTTTTATCCGAATTTTCAGGACGAGATACGCTATGTGCGCGTCGTGCTGGAGACAACGAACATAAGCCAAGAGAAGACCGTCACCTACATTCCGAGGCAGCATACGCTCATCTCCTACACCGGGATGGAGGATCTGGAGGCCGAGGGCGCGTTTGTAGGAGTGAGTCCCATTAATCCGGCCGTCCGCTTGCTGGAGACATCCGGGGAGATAACAGAAAGCGAACAGGAGGGGCTTTTTGAGATGAAGATGTGTCCCGGCGCATCCGCACAGGTTGAAATGGTATGGAGTCTGCCGGTGGATGACAGCCTCGTCGCCTATGATCTGTGCCTCAATACGAAAGGGACAGCATTTTATGAGAAGGACAAAACAGACGACCAGATACGGTATCTCCGCCTGAAGATTCAAAACGAACCGACCGGGGAAGTGCAATATCTGCCCGATAGGGAGTCATGGGGGCTGGTCAGCATACAGCACCGGTGCTTTGCACAGATGAAAGCAGAGCGGATGAGCAATGCCCGGATTGCGGAGCTGTATGACGGTGCGATTGTCGTTCCCGAGGAGCGCCTGCAGGAAGAGCCGACTGCGATTGCAAGAGGAGACGGTGTGGCAGGAGAGGATGGAACGATCATCGGTCCGATTCTGGACGGCCAGATTGTGTCGGTCCAGCTTGTGGATACGCGGGAAGAACTTCCGGAGTATTACCGCGACAGAGGAATCCTTCAAAAGACGGCAGAGACATACTGGGAGGAAGGCCGGATAGAAGGGGAAGATCAGATGCGTTATCTTGTCCTGACGGTAGAGATGTCTGCAAATCAGGAGGACAACAAAGACGAGGAAGGAGAAATGCTTCTGTATATTCCCAACAGCTTTTGGTTGTATGAGCGCACCGGCGACACCGAGCTGAACGTTTTTGGCTGTCCGGATGACTACGGGATTCTCGAAGGGGAGACGGTCGTGGAGACGGAGGAGACGATTGCAATTCCGATCGGAGGAAAGGCTCGGGTTCAGCTCGTATATGCAGTGCTGCAGACGACGGACTGTGAGAATTTGTACTATTGGAACTACAGCAGAATGCTCAAGAGAGAAGAGGAGGGAAATCAGAATCCCAATCTCTTTGATCGGTTTGTGTTGTACTGGTGGAAAGGGAGGAGACAGGATGTTCTTTAAAAGAAAGTGGATTTCCATTGGAATCATATTTGCCGCAATCCTCCTGCTTGCGATCCCTGTGATTGCAGTGAACCGCGCGTATCCAAGGGCAGAGCAAGTCGAAATTTCTGTGGGAGAATCGTTTGACTGGAAAGGGATTTCCGTTCGCGTCAATGGAATGCGGACCGGGACCGATACAGACCGGGGGACGCTGTCAGAGGAAGAGCAGGAGCAGCTTCGGGGGATCGGTCTCCCGACAGAGGGATGGTACTATGCAGTTGTCGATCTGACCTTTGCAAATGAGACAGAGGAGAGCAAGAGCGGACTGTGGTGGAACGTCCATCTGCAAAGCGAAGTCTTTTCCAATGGATGCATGGGATTTTTGGGGGGAGGATCTTCCGGAGGAGATGGAGGCGGGCGATGTCCTGGCGCGAACGGCACTATTTTTGATGCGGGAGAGCGCTGCAGGAGACACCAGATGGAAGCTGATTCTCGAGCAGTATCCGCAATTTCGCTATGTTCTCCTGGAAAAGCAGGAAAGAGGATGAAAATGAGAGGTCAAAAAAATATAGAGCAAAACATATCGCGCAAATGGTGAGAATGGATCTGAGAAACGGCATTTGGCGCAGATGGTACTGTTTTGTCCTCATGGTTCCGATGATTCTTTATCTGTGTGTCAAGTATCGGAATTTGGCGCAGGCGCTGTATGAGGGAAACCATGCGGGAATCTGGTTTTTTTCCCTGATTGTCCTTCCGATCTGCGCCTCGGCGGCGCTTCATAAAATAAATCCTTTCGTTTGTCGTAGGCTCCTCCCACTGCCTTTAGGCGGTGGGAGGAGCCTTGTAAATCGTTAGCCATTATCCCTGATTTTCG
>CASGAH010000084.1 GCA_949299375.1 uncultured Eubacteriales bacterium
CCTGACGGATCAGCTGGATTCTCGCGTCTTTGCGCGCATAATTTTGGCAAATCTGTGCGCTCTCGTCTGTAGATCCGTCATCAATGAGAAGCAATTCAAAATCTGTATACTCCTGCTGCAAAATGCTTTCCAGACATTTTTCCAAATAGTTGCCAACGTTGTATACCGGCACAATAATACTAATCATGTCTTCTCTCCCCGCTTGTCCCTGTCGCTTTTTTTCGGATTTGTCCTTCCCTCTGTTCCATTCTCAGAAAGATCAGAAACAAGTAGATGACAGTCCATAACCCCGCAGTGCCCGCGCCAAACAGATGATTGACGTAACATTCCAAAAAGATATAGACCATCAGGATAAAAAGAGGTCTGCAAAAGGAACATGCCTTCAGATATCCATAGGTAAAAAAGATTGACCCGACAATCCCGCATTCCAGATAGATGCGTACCAAATCGTTGTGCAGACTCCGATTCACACGGTTGAAACCATACATTTGATTCAGCTCCTCTGTAATATACGTTGTCACAGAGCCCAGACCGTATTTTATCTCCTGAGAGTCTTTTACGATCTCAATTCTCAGCGTTCGGGATAGCGTAAGCTCATCCAGTGAGACGCCAAACTGGCTGTAAAACCAGCGCTCAAACGGGTCCTCTAGGAGGGCACACGTTACAATCGGCAGCAAGACAAACATCGCTGTCAGAAACAGTACGGTTTTATGGCTGACACGCTTTCTCTGTCGATACCACGGTGCGGTGAAAAACAAAAACAATGCGGCCAGAAGGCAAAGCCGTTTAAAGCAAAGAAAACAGAGAAACAGTGCGAGAAGCGCCTTTCTTTTCTCACCTCTGCTCAGATAATAACATTCCAATACCAAAAACAGAAACGCAAGGTCCCCTTCAAATGGTGAGTAGGAATCGACAAACGAAATCCGAAGGATGTTCTCCAGGGTGAGTTTGTAAAAAGAGGATGCCAGAAAGGATAGCGCATAGATCAGGAAAATCACATCCATCAATTCTGTCAATCGTTCCTTGTCGGTATGGTTGGAGTACAGCCAGGTTAGCATCAAGGGGGTGAGAAAAAAGATGGCTTCCTTCACTGCATATGCGCAAAACCCATTTTTAAGCTGCAGTGCGATCGTAATCAGAAACAATACCGCCAGCCCGCACAGAATGACGAAAAACGACCGGCCTGACGCGTTCCGGCAGGAAACGTGGGGTCTGTTCCACCCCGCCAAAAAGTAAACTGCCGTAAACAGAAACGCCAATGCATACTTTAGATTTCCTAAGTCAAAGGCAAAGGCTGTGATTACGATTAAGAAAAAGTAGTCCATTTGTTTTAAGTGCCTTATTTTCATCTCTCCCCCTAACGCCAGTGCAGCGGGGCTGCGGCAGGCTTTTTTCGATTCCACAGCACTTTATCATCCATCCGTCCGTCGCAGACCTACACTTCGGATATTCCGCGAAATGCCTCTTCCAAAAATGCTTCGCTGCGCTTCTTCCATTCCTGTATCCGCTGCTCTGTCAGACGATAATCCATTTCCTGTTTTAGTTGTTCTGTCAGTTTTGTTCTGCCTTTGTATCTTCGATCCTGCAGCCCGAGATTTTCACAGAGCGTATCGATTCTGGAATTTCTGGAGTATTTTGCCCCTTTTGCATAACGGTCAAATACAACAAACTGCTTTTTATGTATGATGGAAAAACAGGTTCCGTGAAAGGAATCGGTGCAGACATACGATGCCCCCCGCAAAAGATTCAGGAATCGATCCGGAGCGACATCATAGGGCGCTTCCTCTCCAAATTGCTCATCTTTTGCGACATATTGATCGATGTGGCGAAGTGTTATAATCTTGCAATGAAGATTTTGCGCAGCTTCTTTCACGGCCTCCCGGTATTCCGATTGTTTTCCAAGAAAGTATGCCAGGAGATATTGCTCATTGCTTTCTTTTTTGGGGGGAATTTTCTCCTCCCATCCATCCTTGTCCAGAAAAAATACCGGATCGAGAACGACAGGCACATCTCTTCCTGTCAGCTCCTTTACGATGTCCCTTCCGCGGTTCTCCCGCATACTGACATATTCGATTCTGTTTAGGAAGCGGGATGTCCGTTTCCTTTGATACCACGGAATCTGATTGACACCGAAACTCGATGCGTACGATATTTTGCGAATGCCGTCCGGCACAAACATCAGATTATAATAATTGGTTGGAAGTCCTGCGGGCGACCAGAGCTGATCGCTCCCGCTTAATATCGCGGTATATCGGTTTGCACCCTTGCAAAGTGCCGGATAGCCTACATAGACAGGCGATCGCTTTGTAAAATGCACTTCGCTGAATTGTTGAAACGCCCTTCTTCGAATGTCATCGGAATTCGAAAATCTGGCGTCTATTTTTCTTCTGCTCCATTTTTGAAATTCCTCATATTTCTCACTCAAAAGCGTCCCATTCAAAAGACGAGGGGCAGACATGAGAAGTTCCATCCCATTTCTTTTTTTCTCATATTGGATCAATTCATACTCCAGTCCTTTGGATTCCAGCATTTGAATCGTTGCATAGGCCTGGAGCATTCCTCCGTAGTTTTCATTAAAATATTTGATACATACCCCAATCATCTTCTTTCCTCTTCCCGCTGTCTTTCACCCATTGCTGTCAAAGTGTCGATGTCAGGAAATGCGCTATCGTCTGCTGCCTTTCTTGTGATGCCCATCGCCGTAACGATAGCCGTATCCGCAGCCATACCCATATCCATATCCATATCCGTAACCTGCAATCCCGACCTCTGCTCCATTTAAAATGCATCCGATCATTTTGTTCCCATTATCAGGGAATTCCGATGCTGCTTTCAAAATCCGGGAACCTTCGGTCTGATCCTGCCGGATGACATAGAGAACCGCATCGGCGCAGTTCCAAAAATAAACGGCATCCGACAGAGGGGCAGCCGCAGGCGTATCGACAATCACATAATCCGCCTCCGCTTTCAGAGACTGCATCAGCTGTTTCATTTCTGGAGATACAATCAGAGAAGAGGGATTTGAAATTGCTTTGCTGTTTCCCAGAAACAAAAATTCCTCCCCGGGAACGCTGCCGATCGCCTCTTTTCGCGCTGCTTTCCCCAAAATCACATCCGTAAGCGATTTTCCTTCTGCGTTCAGCCTTTCTTTGAGAGCCGCTGTCCGAAGATCTCCGTCCACCAGAATGACGCGCTTCCCGCCCTGCGCCATTGCCCGGGCAAGGTGGCAGGAAACCGTCGTCTTTCCCTCATTGGGATCGGTACTTGTGATGAGAAGAATCTGCTGTCCCTCCTGCTTCATCGCGTGTTCGATCTTTGCCTGGAGGGAACGGATGCTTTCCTCAAACGCTTCACCGATCCCGTTTTTATCGAGCCAATCCGCGCCGTCTTGACGGTTTCTTCCCCTCTCGCGATATACCTTTGGAAGCGCGCCGAGATAAGGAACACTCCATAGTGCCTTGATTTCCTCGGCGTCCCGGATCGTCCTTCTTGTCAGTGCATATCCGATCAGAAACAGAGCGCCGAGACCGAGACCGCCCGCTGCCCCAATTAACGTGCTTTCCGCCCGCGACAGCGTGTCCATCGGCTCGTCTGAGTTCGACTCCTCCAGCATCTGGAACTGAGCCGGACCGATCACATACTGCGTCACAGTGGGCAAAACAGCGAGAACGGTCTCAAGGATGCGTCCCGCATCCGCAGAGCGGTCGCTTATCACCCGCAGCGTGACCAGATTGGAATCCTCCACAGTCTCTGCCAGGATCTTCCCATTGATCTTGTCCGTCCCAAGTACCTCCCGAAGAGAATCCTGCAAAATGTCGCTGTTTAAAATATAGGGAAATGTGCTGCTCAGCTGGTCCGCCGTTGAGCGGTTGTAGGAAAAACTATACGCTGCCTCCGCCTCATTGGAGGACGATTCATTTTTTGTAATGATAAGAAACGAGGCATATGCTTCATACATCGGTCTGCAGAAAATTGTATGCAGCAGGCAGCACAGACTGGCTCCCGCTGCAATCAAGACCGCAAGAATCCGATAAAACCGGCGGCAGCCTTTCCAGATATCTGCCAGCAGTTTCGCAAAATGCAAAGTAATGTCCTCTTCCAACCGTTCCTCCTGATCGACGTACTCTTCTTTCATCTTTTCCTCCCACCCCTCTTTTTCCTGCCCAGTCTTATCCCCGGCATTTCTTCAATCCGCTACAATCCAATTTATCTTCTTATCCCTCGGTGACGATGACCGTTAAGCAGGACATGCCGACACATCCACTCTCATCCCGGATCTCATAGAGGTATTGACCGCACCCCGGATTTCGCAAATCCACCTGCTGTGTAATGACAATGTCCCTTCTGTCAATCGCCTGCCCGTTTGCATCCACTGCGCTTGCGATAAATTGCGCCGGTTCGATGACCGTTCCTGCCTCAACATACAAAAGATAGGTCATAAGTGTGATTGGACAGGACAGCTTTCCCTGGGACACGACATTGACCGGAAGGCAGGCCCTGGATGTGTCTCCATATCGATTCGTCACCTCCACCTCGACCTGATACGTTCCCTCCTCGGACGCATTGATGTTTCCTGAAACGATTTTCAATCGATCTGTAATGTCGCCATCCATAACATCCCAAACCGATATGCGGTCTGAGACAGCGATGGTGCTGTTGGATCCGTACAAAAGCGGCTGGGACAGCTCAAATTGCGGAGAATGGTAGTCTTCAAAACAGACTTTTCGCTCGTACGTTCCGGCATTGCTGCTCTTGTCAAACACAATGTACTCAATGCTGCAGATACCTTTTTCCAGAAAGGAGGATATCTTCCTCACCCTGATCTGATCGGTCAAATCCCCGTCCCGGTCATCCGAAGCAGACAGATGGGCCAGAAGCTCTTTCTCATCACAGTCGGCTTTCACATAGAGCATTTCCCCGCTGCCCGTAATCTGCGGAGGCGTCCTGTCCCTGCACAGCCAGACAATACCGGACAATCCAAACAGCACACAGGCGGCCAAAAAATAGATTACAGCAGCTCTCTTGAATAATTCCACCACACGCTCCCCCTTTTCCCCTATTTTTCGATTTCCGGGTCACATCTCTCCTGCAACGTGATTCAGTACATATCCGATGAAACCGGCATGGCTTTTTCTGAGCCATTCCATCGCTTTTCGAATATCCCGTATCAATGCTTTGTCCTGACACACAACAAGAAGCGAGGCGTCTGCATATTCCATCAGAAACTCTGTGTCAGCAGCGACATTCAGTGGAGCGGAGTCAAGGATGACGATGTCCGCCTGACGTTTCACCGCCTCCAAAAGCGCCGCCATCGGCTCAGAGCGCAGGTATTGGGCCGGATTTTTGATTTCCGCCTCATTTAGCAGAACCGATAACTTCTTTTTCGGATCGAGTTGATACGATGCGTTCTGCTTCAGCGCTTCCTGCAAAACACCGGCCTCGTCTGGGAAGCTCCATATGTTCCGCAGAGATGGATTTCTTAAATCCAGGTCGATGAGAAGGACACGTTTTCCATTCTCTGCCATTGCAAGAGAAAGGTTCAATGCGATCGTAGATTTTCCCTCATTTTCACTGACACTTGTGACCAGAAGCACTTTTTTGTCGTCTTTCTCCATTTCATGCTGAATCCGGAAGGCAGCCTTGCGGCACGCTTCCGCATACGCACTGCTTGTCATTCGGTTTGTGATTAAAATCGATGATTTGCCTTGTCTTCCCTTTTTTCTTCCGGCATTCTTATCCTCATCGGGAAATGTGCCAAGCCTTTTTCCTCCCAGGCGGCGGTTTGCAGCCTGCACGGTTTTCACAGTCCCTCTCCATACAGACGATACCACGACCGCCCCTGACATCAACAGAAGGGCCGCCGCTCCCCCGATGGCGCTAGTCCGCAGGAATTCCAGTCGGTTGGATGCCCGGTCTGGAATCGTCGGCTGGTTTAGGACTTCCAAGACGGCATTTCCAAACAAATACTCGGAGACATTCGGGTAATACTCCATCAGCGCACACACCACTTCATACGTTTCGATGGGGGATGCTCCGGCAGCCTCTACCTGAATCAGGTTTGTCTCCGGAATGACGCTGGCAGCAATGCGAATGTCATCCAGTTTGGCATCTACATACTGTGAGAGGGTGCGCTTCATGACATCCCCCTCGAACACTCTCTGAAACACGTTTGCCATTCCATTTGTCGTCGCCAGGGAGGCATATGCATTCGCACCACTTCCCTTCGCCGCAACGGCAAAGGTTGCGCTGCATGTGTATTGGGGCACAGAAAATATTGTGTAGAGTGCAAATATTGTCATCCATGTCGATACAGCTGTCAGCAAAATCATCCAGAGACTCTTTTTGAAATCCCTCTTAACGAGGGAGAGATTCACTTCATCCCAATAAATGAACGTATCAAAATCCATGCTTTTCCTCCAAAGCGCCATAACCATCACATTTTCGTTTTCAGAATATCAAATCTTGTCAAGGAAGTCAAGTGAACTACCCATTGTCTAAAGCCAATGGGCTTCCTGCTTCATCGACCTCGTATCTTCTTGCCTTTCGGCAAGAAGCTTGACCTACTATCTCCACAGGCGTTAATTCGGGCAGTCCCTGCCCTATATTTATTTCTTTATGCTATCTGTCTTAATCCTTCCGCTAAAATATTTTTTGCCGCATTAACATCCCTATCATGTTTTGCACCACAGACTGGACATATCCATTCCCTTACAGATAAGTTTTTTGTCTCCGCATTTTGACATCCGCAGATGGAACAGATCTGACTGCTTGCATAGAATGTATCTATTTTGATGTACTTCCTTTTGTTCCACTCTGCCTTATACTCTAACTGTCTTGTCAGCTCATGCCATGATACATCTGTTATTGCTTTTGCCAGATGATGATTTTTTACCATATTTTTTATCTGCAAGTTTTCTGATACTATCACTTGGTTTTCGCTGATAATCTCATGGGAAATCTTATGCAGATAATCCTTTCTGGTATTTCCGATTTTCTCATGGCATAATGCTATTTGCTTTTTCTTTTTGTAATAATTATTG
>CASGAH010000085.1 GCA_949299375.1 uncultured Eubacteriales bacterium
GCCCCTACAATCAGATGCAGCTCATCGATAAACAGAATGATGTGTCCCTCGCTCTTTCTGACATCTTCCAGGACAGCCTTTAAACGCTCCTCGAATTCTCCGCGGTATTTTGCACCCGCAACAAGCGCTCCCATATCAAGCGCAAAGATTTTTTTGTCCTTTAGTCCCTCCGGAACGTCGCCGCTGACGATACGCTGGGCAAGCCCTTCTACCACGGCAGTTTTTCCGACACCCGGCTCTCCGATCAGAACCGGATTGTTTTTTGTTTTCCGGGAAAGAATGCGGGTGACATTTCGAATCTCACTGTCACGCCCGATGACGGGATCGAGTTTCTGCTTCCTTGCGCGCTCCACCAGATCCTGCCCATATTTCTCCAGTGTGTCATACGTAGCCTCCGGGTTGTCGCTTGTGACCCGCTGGTTGCCGCGAACGGTGGACAGCGCCTGTAAGAAACGCTCTCTCGTCAGTCCAAGCTCCCGAAACAGCGCTTCCATCTTTCGATTCGGCTTTTTCAGCATCGCCAAAAACAGATGCTCCACGGAAACATACTCGTCCCCCATGACCTTTGCCTCGTCCTCCGCGCTGATGAGAACTTCGTTGAGCGACTGGCTGATATATTTTTGTCCGCCTCCGCTTACTTTTGTCTTCTGTTCCAACATTTGTTCCAGACGATTTTCTACGTACGTCTGTTGAATTTCCATCTTTGTCATCAGACGGCCGATCAGACCGTCTTCCTGTGTCAAAAGACTGTACATCAGGTGTTCCTGATCGATTTCCTGATTTCCATATTCGTATGCCAGCTTCTCACTGTTTTGTACTGCTTCCATCGACTTTTGTGTAAACTTGTTGATGTTCATAGAATTCCTTCCTTTCTCCTGCCTTTTGATTGCTGGTCTTGTTCTTTCTATTTGTTATATTATTTATAGAACAATGATAACATACTTTTTCAAAATGTCAAGGGGATTTTTGATTTTTTCTCTTTTTTTTTCGCCCCTTTTTATTGCCATTGATTTGGATTTGCCATATCGATGGATGATTTATCATTATCGTTATTCTCGCTATGATATTATCGTATCACGATACGATCACGCAGAAAAGAGGTAATTATGAAAATTAACAATGAGGAAATCGGAAAACGGATTCGAAAAGAGCGGGAACGTGCCTCTCTGACAAGAGAGCAGCTCGTAGAAAAGGCGGAAATTTCTGTTCAGTTTCTGGCGGATATTGAAACCGGACGCAAAAGCATGACTTCCAAAACGATCTGCAGTCTTGCCAATGCGTTAAATCTTTCTACCGATTACATCTTGTTTGGGAGAGATGACAAACATACGATGAGCAGAGTCGATATTATGCTGGAAAAACTGACGCCAGCAGAGCGGGTCTTCGCGGAAAACATTCTTGAAAATTATGTGAATGCGCTGGAGCAGAGCGCCAAAAAAGACGAATAACCATTTGCCGCCCGAAAGACGGGAACGAAAGCCGGCCCAAACGTCATACGATGACATCTGGGCCGGCTCTCGTTCTCGATTCGCTTAAACTGATCTGAGAGAAAATAGCTGTTCTTCCCTTCGGATGCTACATGCGGGTCTGGCCGGATGTTACAGGCGGGCTTGACCGAATGTTACAGGCGGGCTTGACCGAATGTTACAGGCGGGCTTGACCGAATGTTACAGGCGGGCTTGACCGAATGTTACAGGCGGGTCTGGCCGGATGACAGGTCTTCTGCGGAGAAGCATTCCTGAATCGGCGCACCCGGCGCAACCATCGGAAATACTTTTTCATCTTTGCCGATCTGGCAGTCAATGACAACTGGAATGTTTAAGCGGATGGCTTCTTCCAGCACAGGTCTGAGCTGCTCACAGGTTGTCACGCGGTAGGCTTTTGCCCCCATCGCCTCCGCCAGCTTGACGAAATCAACCTGATCTTCCAGCACCGTCGCGGAGTAGCGCTTTCCATAAAACAGTGTCTGCCACTGGCGAACCATTCCGAGCACATGGTTGTTGATTACGACCTGAATGATGGGAATGTTGTAGCGGGTTGCCGTTGCAATTTCATTCATATTCATTCGGAAGCACCCGTCGCCTGCGATGTTGAATACGAGCTTATCTTTGCAGGCAATTTTTGCGCCGATCGACGCGCCGAGCCCGTATCCCATTGTCCCGAGTCCTCCGGATGTCAGAAGAGTTCTCGGTTTCTTATATTTAAAATACTGTGCAGCCCACATCTGATGCTGTCCGACTTCTGTTGTGATAATGGCATCTCCCTTTGTGATCTCATGGATGGTCTCCACAACAAAAGGACCGGTCAGCTCATTTTTGGAGTACGTCATCGGATAGCGCCGCTTCATATGCGCAATCTCTTCTCTCCAGCGAGGATGACTCTGCTGCGCCAGCTTTCCGTTTAGAATTTCCAGGACGGATTTGACGTCTCCGATGATTGAGGCATCTGTGCGGATGTTCTTGTTGATCTCCGCCGGATCCACATCAATCTGAACAATCTGCGCATTGGAGGCAAATTTCTTCGCGTTTCCATAAACCCGGTCGCTGAAGCGGGCGCCTACAACGATCAAAAGGTCACAACGGCTGACGCCGAAATTGGCGGTTTTTGTCCCGTGCATTCCGAGCATTCCCACATATCGCTCGTCCTCCTCATCAAAAGCACCTTTTCCCATAAGCGTGTTGCAGACAGGGGCATCTACTTTGTCCACGAATTCCGCCAGCTCTGCCGCCGCATTGGACAAGATGGCTCCTCCTCCGACAAAGACAAACGGTTTTGTGCTTGCCTGGATCATGGAAATGACCTTCTGCACGTCGGTTTCCCGGATGGTGGAAGTGACGCGCTGAATCAGCTCCGGCGTCTTTGGCGTGTACTCTGCCGTATTGGCGGTCACATCTTTTGTGATATCGATCAGAACCGGTCCGGGGCGCCCTTCTTTTGCGATGCGGAACGCCCTGCGGATGGTGTCAGCCAGCTGATTGACGTCTTTTACAATGAAATTGTGCTTTGTAATTGGCATTGTGACACCAGCGATGTCGATTTCCTGGAAGGAGTCTTTGCCCAGAAGCGGGACTGCCACATTGGCAGTGATGGCTACGATGGGAATGGAGTCCATATAGGCAGTGGCAATGCCGGTTACCAGATTCGTCGCACCCGGTCCGGATGTTGCCATACAGACGCCGACTTTTCCGGTTGCCCTCGCATAACCATCCGCTGCGTGAGCAGCGCCCTGTTCATGGGACGTTAGAAAATGGGTGATCTCACCGGAGTTTTTATACAGCTCGTCATATATATTCAGAATGCATCCTCCGGGATAACCAAATACAGTATCAACGCCCTGCTCTTTTAAACACTCAACTACAATCTGCGCACCTGTTAACTGCATATTCTGTATCTCCTTTTTTCCTTACTGAATCTCTAAAATCGCTCCTCGGTTGGCTGCGGTCACAAGAGAAGCATATCTTGCCAAATACCCTGTCGTAACCTTTGGCTTTCTCGGAACCCAGGCAGCCTTTCTCCTTGCCAGTTCCTCCTCGGACACTGCAAGCTCCAGCTTATTTTCCGGAATGTTAATCCGGATCCGATCCCCTTCTTCTACAAGGGCAATGGGGCCTCCCACTGCTGCTTCCGGGCAGACATGGCCGATGCTGGCGCCTCTGGATGCTCCGCTGAAACGGCCGTCTGTAATGAGCGCCACGCTCGATCCGAGACCCATCCCGGCAATCGCGGACGTCGGGTTGAGCATTTCTCGCATTCCCGGACCTCCCTTTGGTCCCTCATAGCGGATGACAACAACATCCCCCGCCACAATTTTCCCGCCTTTGATGGCTGCAATGGCGTCCTCCTCACAGTCAAACACCCGCGCAGGACCCTCATGGACCATCATTTCCGGGACGACGGCAGAGCGTTTGACAACGCCGGAGCCCGGGGCAAGGTTTCCTTTCAGGACGGCGATTCCTCCGGTAGCGCTGTAGGGATTGTCTATCGGCCGAATGACTTCCGGGTTGCGGTTGACGCATCCCGCAATGTTTTCTCTGACGGTTTTTCCCGTCACGGTGATCAGATCCGTGTAGAGCAGACCTTTTCGATCCAGCTCATTCATAACCGCGTAGACGCCACCCGCCTCATTCAATTCTTCAATGTATGTGTGTCCCGCCGGCGCCAGATGGCACAGATTTGGCGTTCTCGCACTGATCTCATTTGCAATGTCCACATTCAGCTCGACACCCGCCTCATGCGCAATGGCAGGCAGATGCAGCATACTGTTTGTCGAGCATCCAAGCGCCATGTCCACGGTCAGGGCGTTGAGGAATGCTTTCTCCGTCATAATGTCTCTCGGGCGAATGTTCTTCTCAAGAAGCTCCATCACCTTCATTCCGGCATGTTTGGCAAGCTGAATTCTCTCGGAATATACGGCCGGGATCGTTCCGTTCCCTTTTAATCCCATTCCAAGTGCCTCGGTGAGGCAGTTCATCGAGTTTGCGGTATACATTCCGGAGCAGGAGCCGCACGTAGGGCACGCTTTCTGTTCGAATTCGGTCACATCGTCCAGGCTCATCGTCCCCGCCGCAAAAGAGCCGACTGCCTCAAACATCGAGGAGAGGCTCGTCTTTTTCCCTTTTACGTGGCCCGCCAGCATCGGACCGCCGCTGACGAAGATGGTCGGAATATTGAGCCGCGCTGCGGCCATCAAAAGTCCCGGCACGTTTTTGTCACAGTTTGGAACCATGACCAGTGCGTCGAATTGATGCGCCATCGCCATCGCCTCTGTGGAATCCGCAATCAGGTCTCTTGTGACAAGCGAATACTTCATTCCGATGTGGCCCATCGCAATTCCGTCACAGACCGCGATCGCCGGAAATACGACCGGGACGCCTCCTGCCATGGCAACACCGAGCTTCACTGCATCTACAATTTTATCCAGGTTCATATGACCCGGCACAATTTCATTATAAGAACTCACAATGCCGACCAGCGGCTTTTTCATCTCTTCTTCTGTCATTCCCAGGGCGTGAAACAGCGAGCGGTGGGGCGCCTGCTGCATCCCGCATTTTACAGAATCACTTCTCATAATCTCGTCTCCTTTATCCATCCAGTTTGATCAAACGGTAGGGGTCCGTGCTATCTGGCGGAAATCCGTGCGGCAATGAGATCCCCCATCCGCGTCGTTCCGACCTTTGTACAGCCCTCCGACATAATATCTCCCGTCCGGTATCCTTCCGCCAGCACCTGTCTGACAGCCTGCTCTACCGCATCCGCCTCCCGGTCCAAATCACAGGAATAGCGAAGCATCATCGCGGCAGAGAGGATGGTCGCAATCGGGTTTGCCAAATCCTTCCCGGCAATGTCCGGGGCAGAGCCGTGACTCGGCTCGTAGAGGCCGCGTTTTCCGCTTCCCAGACTGGCGCTTGAGAGCATTCCGATGGAACCGGTAATCATACTCGCCTCGTCGGAGAGAATATCACCAAACATATTTTCTGTCAAAATTACATCAAACTGTCTCGGATTCATCACAAGCTGCATGGCACAGCTGTCCACAAGCATATGGCTCAGCGTCACATCCGGATACTCGCTGGCTACCTCCTCCACAACGGTTCTCCACAGCCGCGAGGAATCCAGCACATTGGCCTTGTCCACACTGACAACGCGCTTCGAGCGCTTCCGCGCAACTTCAAACGCCCGCACCGCGATGCGCCGGATCTCCGTCTCATCGTATGTCAAAACATCGGTTGCCTTGCGGATTCCATTCTCCACTTCTGTCTGATGGGCTCCGAAGTAAATTCCGCCTGTCAGCTCCCGCATAATGACCAGGTCAAACCCATCCCCGATGATCTCATCCTTGAGCGGGCATGCCTCTCTCAGCTCGTCATACAAATATGCCGGGCGGATGTTGGCAAACAGCTCCAGACCTTTTCGGATTTTCAGCAGTCCGGCCTCCGGTCTCTTGTCCGGCTCCAGCTCATACCAATGCGAATTTCCGACATTTCCGCCTACCGCTCCCAAAAGCACCGCGTCCGCCTGTTTGGCGCGCGTTAGCGTCTCCTCTGTCAGCGGCTCCCCGTAAGCGTCGATGGAGCATCCCCCCATCAGCAGTGTATCATAGACAAATGTATGCCCAAACGTGCGGGCTATCTGATCCAGAATCTTTCTGGCTTCTCTTACAATTTCCGGGCCAATTCCATCTCCCGGAATCAGCGCAATATGATATTCCATTGCAAAACCTCCAAATACATCTCTATGGAAAAAGTGTAATCGATTTGCGCGCTTTTTTCAACCCGGACTTTCCAACTTCATTCGATTCTCCTATAAGAGTTTGGAATCGCCATTATAACTTTACGTTATAAAATCATATGGATATATAACTTTCACTCCTATATAAATGGGGTTGCAGACAGCCATCTGCCGATCGCTGTCTCAACCCCCTCGCAGTCTGTCTTCGATTTCTACTCCTGACCTGGTTTTTCAACCTGGACAATTGCGGATTTCTGCATCGGAATCCGGCAGTTTTTGTTCTGACCGAATTCTACAATAACCGTGTCCTCTGTAATGTCAATGAGAACGCCATAAAATCCGGATGAAGTCAGTACATAGTCGCCGATTTCCAGAGAAGACAACAGACGCTCCTGTTCCTTCTGCTGTTTTTTTTGCGGACGGAACAAAATGAAGTACATTGCCCCGATAATAATCGCAAAATAAATAATCCACCCGGCGATTCCGACTCCGCCGCTCACACTTGCCGTCAACATGGTTTCTTCCTCCTATCTCACTCTCTCTCCTGCGCTTGCATGGAAGCCAGTTTTCTCTGCTTGTATTCTTTGTAACAGTGGTTTTCAATTGCCTCCCGGATTTCTTCCATCATATGGTTGTAGAAATACAGGTTGTGCAGCACGCAAAGGCGCATTCCAAGCATCTCCTTCGCCTTCAGCAGATGCCGGATATAGGCGCGGCTGTAGTTTTTGCAGGCAGGGCTGCCGTTGCGGGATGGATACACACAGTCAAAAAAGTCGATTCCCCGGTCAACCCCCTCCAGAATGTTGGCGGGAGTTCCGACTCCCATCAGGTAAGTCGGCTTATTCTGCGGCAGATGCGGAACCGTCTCCTCCAGAATGCGGTACATTTCCTCGTGGGTCTCCCCTACCGCCAGTCCGCCTATGGCATATCCGTCCAGTTCCATTTCCGCAATCCGCTTTGCATGATCCACCCGGATGTCCTCAAAAATACCACCCTGATTGATGCCGAACAAAAGCTGGTTGGGATTGATCGTCCCGGGCGTCTGATTGAGCTGCTCCATCTTGGCCTTACACCGCGCGAGCCATCTCGTTGTCCTCTCGACGGAATTCTGAATGTAGGTCCGGTCCGCCAGCGACGGAGGACATTCATCAAACGCCATCGCGATGGTAGACCCAAGGTTCGACTGAATCTGCATACTCTCTTCCGGACCCATAAAAATCTTTGCTCCGTCGATGTGGGAGTTAAAGTAGACGCCCTCCTCCCGGATCTTTCGCAGACTCGTCAGTGAGAACACCTGAAATCCGCCGGAATCCGTGAGAATGGGTCTCGTCCAGTTCATAAAGGTGTGAAGCCCGCCCAATTCCCGGATCAACTGGTCCCCCGGACGAACATGGAGGTGGTACGTATTGGACAGCTCGACCTGGGTTCCGATTTCATACAAATCTGCTGTAGAAACCGCTCCCTTGATCGCTGCCGCCGTACCCACATTCATAAACACCGGCGTCTGAATGACACCGTGGACGGTCACCAGCTCTCCGCGCTTTGCCCGCCCGTCGGTTGTGATCAATCTGTACATAAATCTGCTCCTTTGTCCTCTCTTTCTGATCGGTCTGTATCAGTATACCTGATTTTTCCCAAGAGGGCAAGTCCTTTTTTCTTCTCCGGTCAGTTCTCTGCCAGGGCAGCCTGAATCATAACCGAGCATTCCACCCGTTTGCGCTCCATCTCACATCCGATGTCATAGGCATCGGTGATGCATCCGTGGAACTGATACGAATTGGCCGCGCATCCGCCGCTGCAGTAATACTTTGCAAAACAGTTTCTGCATTTCTCCTTGGCGTAGACATTGCACAGCTTAAACTCATCCCGCACAGCCGTGTTCGTAATTCCTTCCTCCACATTTCCCAGCAAAAACTTCTCATTTCCGACAAACTGATGACAGGGATACAGATCGCCCCACGGCGTCACGGCCAGATACTCTGTTCCGGAGCCGCACCCGGACAGCCGCTTTGCCACACACGGCCCCTGCTGTAAGTCAATCATAAAGTGGAAGAACGTAAACCCTCTTCCCTCTTTGGCGCGCTTGATGTACTCTTTCGCCAACAGATCATACTGCTCCATAATCTGCGGAAGATCTTCTTCCCGGATGGAGTAAGGTTCCTCCGGCGCGCTCACAACCGGTTCCACCGATACGCTGCGGAATCCGAGATCGGCAAAGTGAAGGACGTCTTCGGAGAAATCGAGGTTGTTTCTCGTAAAGGTTCCCCGGATGTAGTAACTTTTGCTGCCCCGCTTTCTGGCAAATTCCTGGAACTTTGGCACAATCCAGTCATAGCTGCCCTTGCCGTTTCGGAACGGACGCATGCGGTCATTGACTTCCCGCCGCCCGTCTAAGCTCAGCACGACATTGCTCATTTCCCGGTTGCAAAACTCCATAATCTCATCGTTGAGGAGAACGCCGTTTGTCGTGAGGGTAAACCGGAACCGTTTGCCGCACGCTTCTTCCCGGGAGCGCCCGTACTGTACAAGCTGCTTTACGACGTCCCAGTTCATAAGCGGCTCCCCGCCAAAAAAGTCCACTTCCAGGTTCACCCGATTCCCGGAATTGGCAATCAAAAAATCCAGCGCTTTTTTGCCGACTTCAAAGCTCATCAGGGCGCGTCTCCCGTGGTATTCCCCTTCCTCCGCAAAGCAGTACTGGCAGGCGAGGTTACAATCATGGGCAATGTGCAGACACAGCGCTTTTACAACTGTCTTTCTCTTCTTAAAATCAAATATGTATTGCTCGTAAATGTCCGGGGTGAACAGCGTCTCTTCCTCTTTCAATTCGCGAACTTCTTCCCATGCCTCCCGGATGTCCTGCGGATGATGCCGGTCTGACAGTGCCGCCACGATCTGATCGAGGGAGTTGTTCTCAAACAGCGGAACGACATCATACACCACATCGTCCACCACATGGATCGAACCGGAATTCACATCCATGACGATGTTATATCCATTGTTTTGATATTGATGAATCACAAAAATTTCTCCTTTATTGAATCTCCCGGCAAAAGCCTCCCTGTCTGTGCGCCGCCCGGCAAATGTCCGCTCATGCAGGCATGGCGGCCGCTTTCCGGGCTTGTCGCAAACAAAAAACACCTTACCGCAGGGACAGTGACTTGGACTGTCCCTGATAAGGTATTTTCATGTCGCACGCTGCCATGGAAGCCGCCTTTTGTTCGGATTTGTTATTGCTGATTCTCGCAGCTCTGGTTTCCAACGGTGCAGGATGTCTTGCACGCAGACTGACAAGATGTCTGGCACTCTCCGCATCCGCCCTTTTTCATAGATTCTTTCAGGTTTCTGGTTACCAGTGTCTTTACTCTCTTCTTCATGGTCTGTCCTCCTTCTGTCAAAATCGGCGCAATCGCCTATCCTATGATGTATGGCCTTTCGACCCTGATGCTATCATATCATAAAAAAATTTGCCGCGCAAGAGGTTTTTCCCGCCAACTTGCGCATATGTATGGGTATGAAGAAAGGGGGAACGGAATGAGACACTCTTCTGACAACGCGAGCGGTTCTGGCAGGAACAAATTCCCCGCCGTTTCCGCTTACATCCGGATGCTCTGCATCGCCTATCTTGTAAGCGCCCTGCTGCTTCTTTTTCTCGCTTTTTTGCTCCTGCAAATGAAGCTCGGCTCCGGCCCGGTCAGGGCGATGGTGTACGCGATTTATGCCATCGTCTGCGCTGCGGGGGGATTTCTCATAGGAAAGTCGTCCGGCCAGCGGCGCTTTTTATGGGGACTTCTCTTTGGCGCATTTTACTTTCTCATTCTTCTTGGCGTGTCCTTTGCCATTGGAAGAGCCATCTGCCAGGGAAGCGGAAATCTGATGGCCGCTCTTGGCATCTGTCTTGCGGCCGGATGTGTGGGCGGAATGCTCAGCTGATCCGGGAAAAGAAACTTCTCCCATCCGACGCGATTTTCCCGCCCGGACGGGAGAAAAGTTCCCTATAAGCAGGCGTCCACAAACGCCTCGAACAGTCTTTGCTGCAGCGCGCTGTCTTTGAGATGCTCCGGATGCCACTGCACGCCCAAAACAAACGATGCCCCTGGCTTTTCTATGGCCTCTACGGTGCCATCGGTGCATCGAGCCGACACGACAAACCCTTTTGCCACCGTTTTCACTGCCTGGTGGTGCATGGAATTGACCTTTATCTCTGTTTCGCCTAAAATCTCTCCAAGTTTTGTGCTGTTTTGCACAATGACGGGCTGTGTCTCCCTGTCTTTTTGCTGCGGAATCCAATGCTTTTGGGGTGTTCCCTCCATCTGCGTCTCAATGTCCTGATAGAGCGTCCCCCCGCCAAAAACATTCATCGCCTGGATCCCCCGGCAAATCCCAAATATCGGTTTTCCCTGTTTCTCAAATGCTTCCAAAATGGCGGCCTCCAGCACATCCCGCACCTTGTCATAGTCCAGCTTATCTCCACGGGACACTTCCTTTAGCCGGTTGGTGTTCTCGCTGCTCAGCTTCACGTTTATGTCCGCCAGGTCCACCACCATGCTCCTCTCCCCGTTGACGCCGCAGGCTCTGGCGTAGGGGTCCGCGGTGGACCTGGTTTTGCCGCCGGCGGTCACCAGGAAGTCGTAGTACCACCAGTCCCGCTCCTCCAAGTCCGCCTTGCTGACGGGGAGAAAATCCAAACGCTCCATGGGGGCTCCTTTCTGCTGTCCCGGGGGGACAGGGGGGATCTGAACAAATCGTCCCCCTTATTATACGACAGTCCGCCGCCTGTGGCAAGGCGGCGGAATCAGCTTGTCGAAAAAGCCTCGCAGAGTTTGCGCCGGATGGCGCAAATCCAGTGAAATCCATTTTCTCCGGCGACATGTGCGTCGGAGAAAATACTTTTCAG
>CASGAH010000086.1 GCA_949299375.1 uncultured Eubacteriales bacterium
GAAAATCAGGGATAATGGCTAACGATTTACAAGGCTCCTCCCACCGCCTAAAGGCAGTTGGTTTCCGCCTACGACAAACGAAAGGATTTATTTTATGAAGGATTTATACGAACAGCTGAGCGCATATGGCGCATCGGATTACTACCCGTTTCATATGCCAGGGCACAAACGGCGCGCCCGCATGGAAAATCCCTACGCGATTGACATCACAGAGATTGATGGCTTTGATGACCTGCATCATCCGCAGGGCATTCTTCGCGAGAGCATGGATCGGATTGCAGCGCTTTACGGGGCAGATGAGAGCTTTTTTCTGGTCAATGGATCAACCGGCGGGATTTTGGCGGCCATCAGTGCGGTCACGGAAATCGGCGACTGGATTGTTTCCGCACGAAATTGTCATCAGTCGGTCTATCACGCGATGCTTTTGCGAAATCTAAATAGTGCGTATGTCTATCCGGAGGTGCTGGATCCATTTGGAATCTCGGCGGGGATTGCGCCGAGGCAGGTGGGGGAGGCGCTGCGGCGCTGTCCGGACGCCAAGGCGTTTGTGATGGTCTCTCCCACATATGAGGGCATCGTCTCGGATGTGGAGGCCATTTCTGAGATTTTACACCGCCATCGGATTCCGCTTATTGTGGACGAGGCGCATGGCGCTCATTTCCGCTTTCATGAGGCATTTCCAGTGTCAGCGCTGGAACTTGGCGCGGATATTGTCATTCAGAGTCTCCACAAGACACTCCCCTGTATGACTCAGAGTGCGATTCTGCACTGGAAAGCACAGCCGTGGAATGACAGACCGCAATGGTATGCAGACCGTCTGCGGCAGTATTTGTCGATCTATCAAACGTCGAGTCCCTCCTATGTGCTGATGGCTTCGATGGAGCAGGGCATTTTCTGGATGGAGCGGGAGAAGGACCGTCAGCTCCAGACGTATGTGGAGAATCTCGTTCGCCTGCGGGAACAATTTCGGACGCTTCGCCATATCCATCTGCTGGATGAAGAGGACTGCAAACCTTTCTCGGAAAGCGGGCGGGTTTTTTGCGACATCGGAAAACTTGTCTTTGGAACGAAAGAAAAACGCTTTTCCGGGAAATGGCTGTATGAAATGCTTTTGCACCGCTATCATCTCCAGATGGAACTGTGTACGCCGGATTACTGCATTGCGATGACGTCTGCGATGGATTCCGAGGAGGGATGGCAGCGGCTTGGGCGGGCGCTTTGGGAGCTGGATGCAGAGATCGAGGAGAAAACGCGGGCAGAATCGCCGCCAAAGGAGGAGAAGACACCTGTTTTCCAGCGCTGTCTGCCGCAGACGCCGCCGGATGCGGTGATGAGCTGCTATGAAGCCGGGAGAGCGCCCAAAAGGAAGGTGCGGCTTACGGAAAGTGCCGGAATGATTTCCGGGGAGGCGGTGCTGTTTTATCCTCCGGGCATCCCCATTGTTCTGCCGGGGGAACGGATCACGGACGGGGAGATTCGGAAAATCCGGCATTTTCTGGAATGCGGTTTTTTGGCAAGAGGGATGGCCGATCCGAGCGGAACATGGATTGCCGTCCTCTAGAAAACGGGAGCAAAGGGAGAAAAACGGAGGAATCGCATGGGAAAATTATTTTATTTGATGGGGAAGAGCGCTTCCGGAAAAGACAGCATTTTTCGGGAGCTGATGCAGGAAAAAAGCATCGGCCTAAAGCCTGTTGTGATGTATACGACAAGACCGATTCGCGCCGGGGAAGTCGACGGCGTCGATTACCATTTTGTCACAGATCAGAAGGCACAAAAGCTCTGGGAAGAGGGAAAGGTCATTGAGCTTCGCAGATATCAGACCGTACATGGAATCTGGAACTATTTTACGGTGGATGATGGGCAGATTGACCTGGAAAGACAGTCATATTGCATGATCGGCACGCTGGAATCGTACCGCAAGATTCGCGAATATTTTGGCGCAGACCGGGTCGTTCCCCTCTACGTGACGGTTCCCGACGGAATCCGTCTTCAGCGGGCGCTTTGCCGGGAGATGCGTCAGCCGGAGCCAAAATATGCGGAGATGTGTCGGAGATTTCTGGCGGATGAGGAAGATTTCAAGGAAGACAATCTCCGGGAATGCCAGATTTCAGAGCACTATGAAAATATCGTGATGGCGGAGTGTGTCGAACGGATCGTCTGCCGGATTCGGATGGAAGCGTGAGGATTCAGTTGCGCAAAAAAACGGTTTATGGTATACTGAATTTGTTGGAATTCGTGAAGAACGACAGGGGGCAGAGACATGAGTGGATTTGAGAAAATCATTGGAAATGAAGAGCTAAAAGAATATTTTGCCCATGTAATCAAAACCGGAACGGCCTCGCACTGCTATCTGCTGAGCGGAGAGGAGGGAACCGGGAAGCGGATGCTTGCCGCCTCGTTTGCCGCTGCGCTGCAATGTTCCAGTTCAGGCGAGAGACCGTGCGGTGTGTGCCGTTCCTGCAGACAGGCCGAGAGCGGAAACCATCCGGATATCATCTATGTGACGCATGAAAAGCCGGGGACGCTCGGGGTGGATGACATTCGCAAGGGACTGGTAGATGACATTGTCATCCGTCCCTATGCGGGACCGTATAAGATTTATATTGTGGATGAAGCGGAGAAGATGTCGGTTCAGGCGCAGAACGCACTGTTAAAGACGATGGAGGAACCGCCCGAATACGGCATCCTTTTGCTTCTGACAACCAATTCCGGCGTCTTTTTGCCGACCATTTTGTCCCGCTGCATGGAACTTCGGGTCAAGCCGGTGACGATTCAGCAGGAGGCGGCCTACCTAAAGGAGCATGGAATTGAGGGAGAAAAGGCGGAGATGCTCATGTGCTTTACAAGAGGCAACATCGGAAAAGCGATGCGCATGGCGTCCACGGACAGTTTCTCATCGATGATTGCCCTCATCATGAACGTATTGAAAAATGGATCGTCCATGCGTGTGGAACAAATGTTAGATGCCGTCTCCAGCCTTGGGACGTATCGCCTTGATATCTACGATTGTCTCGATTTTATGCGGATGTGGTATCGGGATGTATTGATCTTAAAAGCGACGGCGGATGTGAATCTGCTTGTTTTCAAGAATGCGTACTCGGACATCAAAAAAACAGCGTCCCGGTGCGGATATGACGGAATTCAGATTGTGCTGGAAGGCATTGAGAAAGCCAGAAGACGGCTCGATGCCAATGTCAATTTTGAATTGACGATTGAGCTGCTGCTGCTGACGATGAAGGAGCAGCACGCCTAGGCGATGCGCCGGCGAGAGAACGAAGAAGGCGTCCCAAACGAAAAATGAAGTTGCGGAAAGCCCCAGTTTGGTAAAATGGCGCGGAAATGAGGAAAAAATGGTAAAAGTAGTTGGAGTTCGATTTCGAAAAGCGGGCAAAATTTATTTTTTCAGCCCTTTGAATCTGGAGATCGAGGCAGGGCAGCATGTCATTGTGGAGACTGTCAGAGGAATCGAGTATGGGACGGTTGTGCTTGGCATCCGGGAGGTGGATGAGGAGAACATCATTCAGCCGCTCAAGTCTGTCATCCGTGTGGCGACAGCGGAGGATGAGGAGAGGAATCAGGCAAACCGGGAGAAGGAAAAGAGAGCCTTAAAAATCTGCAAGGAAAAAATCGAGAAGCATGGGCTGGAGATGAAGCTCATTGAGTGTGAATATACGTTTGACAACAACAAAGTGCTGTTTTATTTTACGGCAGACGGAAGAATTGACTTCCGGGAGCTTGTGAGGGATCTGGCATCGGTCTTTAAGACGCGAATTGAGCTGCGTCAGATCGGGGTGAGGGATGAGACGAAGATTCGCGGAGGCATCGGGATTTGCGGCCGACAGCTGTGCTGCCATACGTTTCTTCCGGAGTTCGTCCCGGTGTCAATCAAAATGGCAAAAGAGCAGAATCTTTCCCTGAATCCGATCAAAATATCCGGGATTTGCGGCCGGCTGATGTGCTGTCTGAAAAACGAGGAGGAGACCTACGAATACCTCAACAGCAAGCTTCCGAATGTCGGCGACTTTGTGACGACGCCTGGCGGGTTGAAGGGGGAAGTGCAGAGCGTGAGCGTGCTTCGCCAGCTCGTGAAGGTCATTGTCCACACGAATCAGGATGAGAAAGAAGTCCAGGAGTATAAGCTGGAGGAGATTAAGTTTAAGCCGCGCAGAAGGCGGGAAAACAACCGGACCAACGATGCGGAATTAAAAGCGTTAGAAGATATGGAAAAGCGGGAAGGAAAATCCAAGCTGTGACGATCCGAGCGATACGTCCGGGGAAGAGGTAGATGGGGGAGAGCATGGCAGAAAAAGAGATGGCTGCAGAATTTCTCAGAGAAGGGGAGCGGATCGACGATCTGGAGCGCAACGGATACCGCATCATTCAGAATGCGGGGCGCTTTTGCTTTGGCATGGATGCGGTGCTTCTGTCCGGATTTGCCTGTGTCAGACCCGGAGAGACGGCGCTGGATTTGGGGACCGGAACCGGGATTATCCCGATCTTGCTGGAGGCAAAGACAAAAGGGAAACATTTCACCGGCCTTGAGATTCAGGAGGAAGTGGCCGAGATGGCGCAGCGGAGTGTCCGCCTGAACGGGCTGGAGCAAAAGATTTCCATTCAGGTCGGGGATCTCAAAGAGGCGTCCGCCATTTTTGGATGCCGTCGGTTTGATGTCGTGACGTCCAATCCCCCCTACATCAGCGGGGAGAGCGGTTTGAAAAATCCAAATGAGAGCAAGGCCATCTCGAGACACGAGCTTTTGTGTACGCTGGAAGACGTTGTGCGGGAAACGAGCCGGGTGTTAAAGCCGGGCGGCCGCTTTTATCTTGTCCATCGCCCGTTTCGGCTGATGGAGATTATGGGGATGCTTCACCGCTGGCAGCTGGAGCCAAAGCGGATCAAAATGGTTCACCCGTATGCGGACCGCAGCGCCAATATGGTTCTCATTGAATCGGTCTGGGGCGGCCGGACGGGAATGACCGTGGAATCCCCCGTGATCGTATTTGAGAAACCGGGGGTGTATTCCAGAGAGATAACAGAAGTCTACGGGTATTGAAGGAAGGGGAAACAGCGATGGCAGGAATGTTGTATTTGTGTGCGACGCCGATTGGAAATCTGGAGGACATTACACTTCGCGTCCTTCAAACATTGAGGGACGTCGATCTGATCGCCGCGGAGGATACGAGAAACAGCATCAAATTGCTCAACCACTTTGACATTCATACGCCGATGACCAGCTACCATGAATACAACAAATATGAGAAGGCATCGGAGCTTGTCGAGCGGATGAAGGCCGGATGCAGCGTCGCCTGTGTGACCGATGCGGGAACGCCCGGAATATCGGATCCCGGGGAAGAGCTCGTGCGCCAGTGCAGGGAGGCGGGCATTCCGGTCACCTCGCTTCCCGGAGCCTGCGCCTGTGTGACGGCACTGACGATCTCCGGGCTTCCCACAAGGCGGTTCTGTTTTGAGGCATTTCTTCCGGCGGAGAAAAAAGAGCGGGAGCAGATCTTGTCGGAGCTTGCAGGAGAGACGAGGACAATCGTTCTCTATGAGGCGCCCCACCGCCTCGTACGGACACTAAAGGAGCTGCAAAAGGTTCTGGGAAACCGGAAGGCATCCGTATGTCGGGAATTGACGAAACGGCACGAAACGGTGTATGCTGCCTCCCTGGAGGAGATGACGGCGCATTTTGAGGAGGAAGAACCCCGGGGCGAGTGCGTGATCGTTGTGGAGGGGAAAAGCCGGGAACAGATTGTTCAGGAACAGCAGGCGCAATGGGCGCAGATGCCGCTCGCAAAACATATGCAGCAGTATCAAAAGCAGGGAATGGATCGGAAAGAGGCGATGAAAGCGGTGGCAAAAGACCGGGGCATCTCAAAGCGGGACGTCTATCAGGCGCTTTTACAGGAAACAGAATGAGAAGAGAGCCGGCAGTGAATCCATGCAGGATTCGGCTGCCGACTCTCCTTTGATACAGAGCGAACTGTGCCGTTATTCTGTAACGGACAGATCCGCGAGTTTTACCAACTCCATGATGGAGCGGCGGGATACTTTCTTTCCGCGATATGTGATAAGATCTTCTGTCGATCCATCAAAAATATCTTTCGCCTCTACTTTTGTAAGAATAATCTTATCATCCTCTACATATACCTGAACTGGATCCTTCTCAGAAATATTCAAACTTCTTCTCAATTCGATGGGAAGAGTGATGCGTCCAAGTTCATCGATGTGTCGAATAATCCCCGTGTTTTTCATAAGCCTGCCTCCTATAGTAATCGGTGTAATTTAGTGTAGCATGAATTGGAAAAATTGTCAACATGGTTTGCGAAATATTTCAAAAATAAATGAAACGATTAAGGCAAAAATCAATTGTTGTTGACAAAAAAAAGACAAAGCAGGGATTTTGACGAGCAACAAACAAAAATCCCGATACTAATGAGAATATTCTGTCTAAATTCTCATGCAAACACGAATAAGGTTGGAACGAATTCATTGTAATACAAAACGGAAAAATATGCAAGTGAATTTTTAGTGTCTAAAAGAAAAAAAGAAGAAAAGAAAAGCGTGTTGTCCTTAACGGAGAAATACAAAAACCGAGTGGGATAACGGAAAATACAGTATAGTCAAACTGGCTATACTGTATTTTTTTATGCTCAAAACAACCAATTTCGCAACATTTCCAAAACCACTTTATTTTTTGTGCCGATTGTGTTATAATATAAAATGCCAAACAAAATTCATATATAAGAATGACAGTTAATTTTCTTGCAAGGGAGTACTATACTCTTTTTTGCATACAACAACTATGTGAATTTGGTAAAAGCG
>CASGAH010000087.1 GCA_949299375.1 uncultured Eubacteriales bacterium
GACGCAGATGGGAGCAGAGCTTTTGGGAGACGTGACATCCGACGCCGATGCCGAGATGCTCGCAATGCTCATTGACTGTCTCAGGGCGGCAGGAGTGGAACAATTCCAGGTGGAAATCGGTCATATCGGATTCTTTCAGGGGCTTTTGGAGGAGGCCGCACTTGGCGCAGAAGAGGCGGCGCAGCTTCGTCCCCTCATCGAGGAGAAAAATGACTTTGCGCTGGAGCAGCTCCTCTGTCAGTGGAACTGTCCGGACAACATCCGGGAGGCGTTTCCGCAGCTCACGAGACAGTTCGGGTCGTTCCGGCAGATTGCGCGCGCCAGGAAGCTGAGTCAAAATCCGACCTTTCAGCAGGCAGCCGATTATCTGGAGAAATTATATGGAATTCTTCAGGCGTATGGACTGGAACGATATATCAGCTTTGACCTTGGCATGACCGGAAACTACCGGTATTATACGGGGATTGTTTTCAAAGCCTACACGTACGACACGGGAGAGGCCATTGCCACGGGAGGGCGCTATGACAAGCTCATCGCACAATATGGAAAAAAGAGCGCCAGTGTCGGCTTCGGCATCTACATAGACAATCTGCTGACGGCCATGAATCGCCAGCAGATTGACATGGACACCGATCTTTTCTGCACCATTCTTTTGTATGAGCGCCGCTATAAAATGCAGGCCATTCGATTTGCCAAAGCGCTGCGCGAAAAAGGAATTTGCCTGCAATTGATGAAAAAATACGAGGAAAAATCACTGGAAGACTACCTTTCCTACGCCAGGAGAAGTCATATCCGCGAACTGTTCTTTTTCGAGGAAGGTCCGGATCTGTTTTGGAAGATTTGCTGTGAGTCGGGTGAGAAAGAGAAAAGAACGGTCCAGGAATTTTGGACGGAGCAAAACAAACGAGAGGATGCCTGCCCCGACAGACAATCGGTGCAGCAGGACGGGGGGAGACGATGAGATACATCACAATTGCGCTGGCGAAGGGACGCCTCGCGCAGCAGTCGCTTGCTTTGTTTGAACAGGCTGGCATGGGATGCCGGGAGATCCGACAGCCGGACACCCGAAAGCTGATTTTCACAAATGAGGAACTGGGAATTCGCTTCTTTTTGGCGAAGGCCAGCGATGTCCCCACATACGTGGAATACGGCGCCGCAGACATTGGAATTGTAGGGAAGGATACGATTTTGGAGGAGGGGCGCAAACTGTATGAAGTAATGGATCTTGGAATCGGCAAGTGTCAGATGTGCGTATGCGGCCCCGGGGAGGCAAAAGATCTGCTCTATACCCACCAGATGATTCGGGTGGCAACCAAATATCCGCACATTGCCAGAAACTATTTTTTCAACCGGAAACAGCAGACCGTTGAAATCATCCGCCTGAATGGCTCGGTCGAGCTGGCGCCGATCGTCGGCCTCGCGGAGGTTATCGTAGACATTGTGGAGACCGGAACTACGCTGCGGGAAAACGGCCTGACGGTATTGGAGGAGATCTGTCCGCTGTCCGCCCGAATGGTTGTGAATCAGGTGAGCATGAAGATGGAGAACAAAAGAATCCGAACGATGATGGAACAGCTGAGACGGGTTTTGTGATAAGATGCATACCGGAAAACAAAAAAGAGAAAGATGGGAATCAGGATGAGAATAATCGATTTCAGGAATGGATTGGAGCCGGAACGCTTGTCCCTCCTTGTGAGACAGCATTCCGATGAGGCGAGAAAATGGGAGGAGCGGGTTCGCTCGATCGTAACAGATGTGGCGCAGAGAAAGGATGAGGCGCTGTTTGCATACACGAGACAATTCGACGGCGTGCAGATTGGTTCGGAAACGGTCCGCGTCACGAGAGAGGAGATTGCAGAAGCGGTCCGGCAGGTTGACCCAGAGCTGATCGCTGTGATGAGACGCGCCCTGGAGAAAATCCGGCATTTTCATGAGAGGCAAAAACAAAACAGCTGGTTTGAGAGCAATCCGGATGGAAGTATGGTGGGACAAAAGATCACGCCGCTGGACAGCGTCGGGGTCTACGTGCCGGGAGGAAAAGCGGCCTACCCGTCTTCTGTGCTGATGAATCTGGTTCCCGCAAAAGTGGCGGGAGTGCCCCGAATTGTGATGGCAACGCCGCCCGGAAAGGACGGCAAAGGAAATCCTGTCACGCTGGCTGCCGCAGATCTGGCGGGCGCCACAGAGATTTATAAAGTGGGCGGTGCGCAGGCCATTGCCGCCCTGGCGTTCGGGACAGAATCCATTCCAAGAGTGTGCAAAATCACCGGACCGGGAAACCGATATGTCGCACTGGCCAAAAAAGCGGTGTATGGAACGGTCAGCATAGACAGCATTGCAGGGCCGAGCGAGATTTGCATCCTTGCGGATGGCGAGGCGTCACCGCGGTACGTGGCGGCGGATCTGCTTTCCCAGGCGGAACACGATGAACTGGCCGCCTCCATACTTGTGACGACAAGCATGGAGCTTGCACAGAACGTTTTGCTGGAAATTCAGGCATTTACCCGGACGCTTTCACGAAAGGAAATCATACAGCAATCTCTGGAAAATCAGGGAAAGATTTTTGTCGTCCGAACGCTTTGCGAGGCAATCGAGATGGCAAATGAGATTGCACCGGAACACCTGGAGATTTTGACAAAAAATCCATTTGAGGTCATGACAAAAATCCGGAATGCCGGAGCCATTTTCCTTGGGGCGTACAGTTCGGAGCCGCTTGGAGATTATTATGCCGGCCCCAACCATGTTCTTCCGACCAGCGGGACGGCAAAGTTTTTCTCTCCTCTCAGTGTAGATGATTTTGTCAAGAAATCGAGCATCCTATACTATTCCAGGGAGGCGCTTCAATCCGTCCATACGGATATCATTCGGTTTGCGGAATCCGAAGGGCTGACGGCCCATGCCAATTCCATTCGGGTACGATTCCCGGAGGAGAAAAACGAAACGGGGGAGGGCGCAGATGAAAACAATTGAGATCATTCCCATCGTTTACGCGGACGGGACGTCTGTTTCGTGGCAAAAGGGAGGGGAAAAGACAGAAGACGCCGTGAAGCTGGCAGAACAATATGACAACTATGGTGCGGACGGTCTGCTGCTTGAGGATGACTCCAACAGTGCGCCGGATCACGAGCGGGTAATCGATACGATGAAAAAGATTGTCCGCGCGACAGGACTAAAGCTTTATGCCGGCGGTTCAATCCGGAAGATGGAGGACATCAAAAAATATCTCTATGCCGGAGCCGAGGCGGTTTTTCTGAATGCGGACTGCCCGCAGGAGGCAGACTTGTGGGAGGAAGCGAGCAGGCGTTTTGGACAAGACCGGGTTGTTGTGCGCAAAATAGAGTGTGTCTCTTTGGGAACGGTGAAACCGTTTTCCGAGGAGATTGTCTGCGAGGCGCCCCCGGGCACAGATTTTTGTGAATGGAAGCAGCAGCTCAAACAGGCGGGCGTGCCGGTTCGGACGTTTGCATCGTCCATCCAGTGGAGCGCGTTTCGCACCAATTCCGACGGCCTTATGCCGGTCATTGTACAGGAGGAGCGAAGCGGGGAAGTCCTGATGATGGCATATATGAATGAGGCTTCTTTTGAGGAGACCATTCAGAGCGGAAAAATGTGCTACTGGAGCAGAAGCCGCAAAATGAGATGGCAAAAGGGAGAGACGAGCGGCCACGTTCAGTACGTCCGGTCGCTGTCGCTGGACTGTGACAATGACACCATCCTGGCAAAAGTATTCCAGGTCGGCGCAGCCTGCCACACAGGCTCCAGGAGCTGCTTTTTCCAGCCGCTGTTTCAGAAAGAATGCCGCACAGGAAAGGAACCCAGTCAAGTACTGGAGGAGGTGTACAAAATCATTCAGGAGCGAAAGCTTCATCCGAAGGAAGGATCGTATACCAACTATCTTTTTGATCAGGGCATCGACAAAATTCTAAAAAAATGCGGCGAGGAAGCAACAGAAATTGTGATTGCAGCGAAGAATCCGAATCCAGAGGAAATTCGATATGAGATATCTGACTTTCTGTATCATATGATGGTTCTTATGGTGGAGAAAGGCGTTTCCTGGGAGGACATCACGCAAGAGCTGGCGAATCGATAAGAAAAATAGAAAAGAATTGATAAAACGTCATACCACGGATGCAGATGCAGACTGGTATGACGTTTTACAATGGTTGATCTTTGTCAGAGGGAACGTAGCGCGCAATATCGGTCACGTTGCAATTCAAAATTCTGCAGAGGTCATTCACGGTTTTCATCGAGACATCTTTATTGTGCTTCAACCTGGAAAGCGTACTGCTGGCAATCTTATGATCTTTCGTCAGAGTATACCAGTTTTCGTCGGACTTTGCTAAAGTCTCCCAAAAGGGTGAATAATCAATCATACAACCACTCCCTTGATCATTGCTCTGTGATGATATGTGAGGCTGCTTTGGATTGGTGCGAGACACAATATCGCGGTATGTTTCATCTGTTTCTACATTATAATCTATCTTTTGACGCTTGACCATCTTCGAAAGAACTACTATAATGATAGTAGAAATGAAAGAATTGCTCAGATTCGGAGGGATACCATGCGTTTTCAAAAGTTCACAATCACTCAACTTAAGATACAATATGTAAAACTCAAAACCCGTCTGGCCATCTGGGAGATTCGAAGGAAGCGGCTGAACGTTCCGGAAGACGGAAGAGAATGCTGGGAGAAGGTGACACGTTCCTTTCAGCTGTATCAGCTGGAGACGCAAAAGCAGCTGGAAGAAGTCTGTCAGAGATATTGTGCGGCTGCCCAGTCCGGAAACCAGAAAGAATAGCCTTCCTTTGCAAACCTGGAGAGATTTTTGAGGAATGGGCAAACCCGCTTGACTTCCTGAACACATATGATAAAATAAGACAGATATTGCGGGAGGACAGCGATATCAGGAACTTATTTACTTTTCAGGAGGAATTGCCAATGTCGGTTGTGTTGGAAAACTTTCTAAGATACGTGGCGGTGGATACCCAATCTCAGGAGGAAGTGGAAGCGTTCCCGAGTACAGAGAAACAAAAGGATCTGGCCCGGATTCTCGTAGAAGAGCTGAGACAGATGGGGCTGGAAGCGGAGATGGATCCCTATGGATATGTCTATTCCTCTGTACCGGCATCCCCGGGGAAGGAACACCTTCCTGCGCTCGGACTGATTGCCCATATGGATACATCCAATGAAGTCAGCGGAAAAAATGTAGCACCTCGTATTGTGAAAAATTATGATGGCAATGCCATCTTGTTGAATCAGAAACTGGATTTGGTCTTATCCCCGCAGGAGTTTCCCTCCCTGCTGCGCTATATTGGGCAGGACTTAATTGTTACAGATGGGACAACACTCCTGGGAGCAGATGACAAAGCGGGAGTGGCAGAGATCATGGCAGCAGCCCGCTACCTGACCGAACATCCGGAATTTGCTCACGGAGCAATTCGAATTGCCTTTACACCGGATGAGGAAGTCGGGAGAGGGGTAGACTTCTTTGACGTCAAAAAATTCGGCGCTGCCTATGCGTATACGATAGATGGCGGCGAACTGGGCGAAATCGAATATGAGAATTTCAATGCGGTGAATATGCGCATCGATATTGTCGGGAAAAGCGTACATCCCGGTTCTGCCAAGGGAACGATGATCAATTCCCAGCTCGTTGCGATGGAGTTTCATTCGATGCTCCCCGAGTTTGAAAACCCCGCCTACACCGAAGGGTATGAGGGATTCTACCACTTGACAGGAATTGAGGGGTCGTGTGATCACACCCGCATGAATTATATTCTCAGAGACCATGACGCCGAGAAACTGCAGCAGAAGGAAGAGATCATCTACAAGGGAGCGGATTTTCTCAATCACAAATACAAAGAGGGGACGGTCACGGTAACACCGCTGATTCGCTACCGAAACATGAGAGAGAAGATTCTCCCCCATATGCACCTGATAGAGAATGCCGAACAGGCGCTCAGAGAAATCGGCGTAGAGCCGTCCGTCATTCCGATCCGGGGAGGAACTGACGGAGCGAGATTGTCTTTTATGGGGCTTCCGTGTCCAAATTTGTGCGCAGGAGGCGCCAATTTCCATGGCAGACTGGAATACATCCCGATTCCATCGCTGGAGAAATGTACCGAGATGATTTTGAAAATTATAGAAGTTTATGCGAGACAGTAACGCTTGTGCAGACCCTTTTGGGGAGCCGCCTGCTGCTTTGCAAACGGTTTTGCCGTTTGCAAAGCAGCAGGCGGTTTTTCAAAATCAGGCATTCCAAATTGCATTTCAGAATACGGCAATATTTACTGTGATTGCAGTTCCTCTTGCTGTCGCCCTGTCGCTTTTCCTTTCAAATTTTTAGAGAAGTTTACCTACTCACCGGGGATTATCCGCAGCAGTCGATGTATTTGCTGCAGCATTTTATGAACAACGTATTCCTGAAAATGGATTATCAGAAAATGTCTGTCGCTGCGATTTTGATTGCGCTTGTGATGATTGCAGTTCTCAGCATTCTGTTCTTCGTTGAAAAATATATGGGAATGGATTTGGAACAGTGAAAAATCGAAAGAGAAGAAAAAGAGTTCAGAATATGATTCAGATTGTGATTGTCTGTCTCCTGCTGGTATTTTTCATGCTGCCGCTCGCATTGACGATTGCGAACTCATTCATGACAGAATCCGAAATTGCCAGCAATTACGGTATGATTTTCTCCAGAAGCGGAATGTCTTATGTGGCGGAAAAGGTGAATTTGAAGTGGATACCGGACGTGTCCGCATTCCCGCCCGAATTGAAACACTCCCCTTCT
>CASGAH010000088.1 GCA_949299375.1 uncultured Eubacteriales bacterium
ATTTCCCCAATTAACAGACTTCTCTCTACGGGATCAGGTCCAGAAGGTCTCCCACTTTTCGAATGCCGATGCAGCGAATCCCCTGCGGGATTTCCAGGTTTGTCATACAGACTTCCGGGAGTACGCACGTCTGGAATCCAAGTTTTACGGCCTCGTTGACGCGCTGCTGTGCCATGCTTACTGCGCGAACTTCTCCTGCCAGGCCCACTTCCCCAAAGACAATTGTTTTTTCGTCTATGGCGGAGTCCCGAAAGCTTGACATGACGGCCAGCACGATTCCAAGATCCAGCGCAGGTTCGCTCACTTTTATGCCTCCGGTGATGTTTAAGTAGGCATCGCACTGGGAGAGATTCATTCCCACCCGTTTTTCCAGCACAGCCAGAAGAAGGTTGAGCCGGTTGTAGTCGGCGCCTGCGGCGGTTCTTCTCGGCATTCCAAATCCCGTCTGACAGATCAGCGCCTGAATTTCCAGAAGAAGCGGGCGCGTCCCCTCGACGGCACAGGTGACAACAGAGCCGGACGCCTGGAGCGGGCGGCCGCTCAGCATATACTGCGACGGATTCTCCACTTCCTGGAGCCCGTCCTGGCGCATCTCAAAGACGCCGATCTCATTGGTCGATCCAAAGCGATTCTTGACTGCGCGCAGAATCCGGTATACCGCATTCCGATCTCCCTCGAAATAGAGGACGGTATCCACCATATGTTCCAGCACCCGCGGCCCGGCGACAACCCCCTCCTTTGTCACATGACCGACGAGAAAGATTGTAATCCCTTTTCCCTTGGCGATGGACAGCAGCACGTTGGTCGATTCCCGAATCTGGCCGACGCTCCCGGGAGCAGAGCTGATGTCTTCGCGGTACATCGTCTGGATGGAGTCTACGATCACAATGTCCGGCATCATTTCCTCGATGGCCTGCTGCATCCGATCCAGATTGGTCTCCGCGAGGAGAAAAAAGTGACCGGAAAATGTGCCGATCCGGTTTGCACGCATTTTGATCTGCCGCAGCGACTCTTCCCCTGAAATATAGAGCACACGCTTCCCCAAAGCTGCTGTGCTGCGGCATACCTGGAGGAGCAGCGTAGATTTTCCGATTCCGGGATCCCCTCCCACCAGTATGAGAGATCCCGAGACAATTCCGCCTCCCAGTACCCGATCCAGCTCTCTCATGCCGGTAGGCGTGCGGTCTTCCTCCTCCATCGCAATCTCTGACAGTGCAGAGGGGACAGCGGCGCCGGATGCTGTGCTTCCCCCCGCAAAAGCGGCCGCAAAGGCGGTCGTCTTTTTCATGAGGGGCTGCTCTACCATCGTATTCCACTGTCTGCAGCCCGGACATTGTCCCATCCATTTTGCGGACTCATATCCGCACTCTTTACAGAAAAAAGCAGTCGTCCTCCCTCTGGCCATCGTCTCTCCTTATGCTCTCGTCCGGATTCGCTTATATCTTTTCAATGCAGATGATGGAGGAAACCCCGTCTCTCAATTCCGCATTGACAACCAGCTTTCCTCCCATATTCGTTCGAATGATGCCGGCGTCAACTCCGTCGATTGTGACGTGATAGGGAGTCGATTCCTCCAGACCAACGGTGATCTGAGAATCCTTATACCCGTATACCATAAAATCTACGCCGTTTTCTGTCTCACGAAACCCATGCACTGCAGTCCCCGGCAGTGACTCATAGACAAACAGTCCGTTTCGCTCCAACTTTGTCATTTCAAAATAGGTTTTAACCTTGTAGTTATCCCCTTCATATATGTAATCTGACACTTTTGACTTGCTGTTCAGCTCGAAGTTTCCAAAGCTTAATGTTCCATCCTGCTCTGTACGGATTAACTCCGCAATTGCGCTCATAATGCATCCTCCTGAATTGTATTTTACGATCGACTTGCAATCCCAAAGTCATGCATTGCCATGCGGGCATGACATGCATGACCCTGGTATCATTTTATCAGATTTCCCGGGAAATCACAAGCGTTTTACTATGATTTCATTTTTCTTTTATCCGGGAACGCGAACCATTACACGGTCTGAAACGTTTTCTCCGGATCAGAAATCACAGAGCGCTCTTGTTTCGGCGCAGGCGCTTTTTCTTCTGTTTTCGCGGAAGGATGAAATGCCAACGCGCCGTTTTCCACTGTGACGAGAATGCTGTCTCCTTTTTGAATGCGTCCCTCCAAAATTTCCTCGGACAGGCGATCTTCCAGGTGGCTCTGAATGGCTCTCCGAAGCGGTCTTGCCCCGTATTTTTGATCCCATCCTTTTTCCCCCAAGAAATTCCTTGCCTCGCTGTCTACGTTGAGCGCAATGCCCATCTGTTCCAGTGCGCGCCGCTGAATGACGGACAGCATAATGTCTGCGATCTGCCGGATTTGTTCCTGGTTGAGGGCATGGAACACGATGATCTCGTCAATCCGGTTTAAGAACTCCGGCTTGAAACTTCCCCGAAGCGCCTCCATGACCCGTGCCTTCATCCGTTCGTGGGATTCAGCCTCGCTGACCGCCGCTCCAAAGCCAAGTTTTTTCGGCGTAATGATGTTTTCCGCACCGCAGTTGGACGTCATAATGAGAATGGTGTTTTTAAAGTCAACTCTCCGTCCCTGGGCGTCTGTAATCTGGCCGTCGTCCAGCACCTGGAGCAGGATGTTGAAGACGTCGGGATGGGCTTTTTCGACCTCGTCGAAGAGAATGACCGAATACGGGTTTCGGCGCACTTTCTCGCTGAGCTGACCACCCTCCTCATATCCGACATATCCCGGCGGTGATCCGATCATCTTGCTGACGCTGTGTTTCTCCATATACTCCGACATGTCCACACGGATCATTGCCGTCTCTGTTCCAAACATCGCCTCTGCCAGTGCCTTGCACAGCTCTGTCTTTCCAACTCCCGTCGGTCCCAGAAACAGGAAGGATCCGATCGGGCGTTTTGGATCTTTCAATCCCACCCGGCCTCTCCGGATGGCTTTGGACACGGCTGTGACTGCCTCATCCTGGCCTACGACCCGCTCGTGCAAAATCTGTTCCAGACGTCTGAGCCGCTCTGCTTCCCCTTCCTCGATTGTCTTTACCGGAATGCGCGTCCATCCCGCAACGATGTCGGCGATCTCGGATTCTCCGACAAGTACGCGCTTTGTCTGCTTTTCTTCCTCCCATTTGTCGCGAATCTGTTGAATCTGCGCCCTTATCTTTTCCTGCTCCCGCTTCACCTCACCGGCTTTTTCATATTCCTCTGACTGGATGGCAGCCTCTTTCTCGCCGTTTAGACGCTCGATTTTCTCCTCCAGCTCCTTGATTTCCGGCGGCGCCACATGGGCTTTTAAGCGCACTTTCGATGCTGCTTCGTCAATCAGATCGACGGCCTTGTCGGGGAGGAAGCGGTCGTTGATGTAGCGGGCGGACAATTTCACCGCTGCCCGAAGCGCCTCGTCTGTGATTTTTACCCGGTGATGCTGCTCATACGCCGGACGCAGTCCTTTTAAGATTGCAAACGATTCCTCTTCGTTTGGCTCCTCAATCATAACCGGCTGAAAACGCCGCTCCAGTGCTGCATCTTTTTCGATTCTCTTGCGGTATTCCTCGATGGTTGTCGCGCCAATGACCTGAATCTCGCCTCTTGCCAGACTTGGCTTTAGGATGTTGGAGGCATCCATCGCGCCCTCCGCCCCGCCTGCGCCCATAATCGTGTGCAGTTCGTCAATGAACAGCAGCACATTTCCGGCAGCGCTCACTTCCGCGAGGACATTTTTTATCCGCTCTTCAAATTCACCCCGATACTTTGAACCGGCAACCATTCCCGACAAGTCCAGCGCCACGACCCGCATGCCGCAAATCGTGTCCGGCACTTCCTCGCTCGCAATGAGCTGAGCCAGTCCCTCTGCCACGGCTGTTTTTCCGACCCCGGGCTCTCCGATCAGACACGGATTATTTTTTGTTCTTCTGCTCAGAATCTGTACGACGCGGGCAATCTCCTCCGTGCGTCCAATCACCGGATCCAGTTTTTTCTCCTCTGCGAGAAGTGAGAGATCCCGGCTGTACTGATCGAGAATCGGCGTTGTGCTCTCGGACCTGCGGTTTCCCATTTTGCGCAGCTCTTCCTGGAGCTCCGCCGGATTTTGCCCGCAGGCGGCAAACAGATCCACATACAATTTTCTCAGGTTGACGTTCATTGTATTCAGCAGCCGTGTCGCCGCACAGTCGCCCTCCCGAATAATGGAAATCAGAATATGTTCTGTCCCGATGAGCGCGGAGTGCTGGCGCATCGCCTCCTGATAGCTGTTGTTTAAGACTCTCTTGGCGCGGGGGGTATATCCCGACGGCTCCATCACATGGACGCTGCTCGCAGGGGCAATGAGTTCCCCCACCAGTTCCACAACCCGGTCAACATCCACTCCATAGTTTTCCAGTAATTTTGCAGCAACCCCAGTTCCCTCCTGCAAAAGTCCCATCAGGAGGTGTTCTGTGCCGATATACGTATGGCCAAAGTCGATTGCACTCTCTCTGGCCAGATTCAATGCATCCTGCGCTTTATTTGTAAAACGTTCCCACATATTGGTTCCTTTCTGACGGCCTCACCCGATTTCATCGGGGCGATGTTTTCTTTACTGTGTCGTCACCTGAGGCAGCCTTTTTTGAATATATTCTGCCCTTGCCTTGCAGAGAATCTGATCTTCCATCGGACGGTCATGAATCACCTGAAGGTTGGCAGATTGGATTTCCAGCATCAGCTGGTATCCGTTGAAGCTCTTCTCAGAGCGAAGGAATCCGCAGCTCAGCCCCCACTGAAGGTTGGAGAGATGCTCCAGCGCCTCCTCCAATGTCAGGAGCACTGCGCACTTTAAGATTCCATACGATTTGTACACTTGATCCTGCATTTGAAGGCGGTAGTGCTCAACCCGGTAGCGTCTTGCCCGCTCTTCCTGATGCCGGATGTGAATGGCGACTTTGTTTAAAATTTGAATGATTTCCTCCTCCGAGACGCCAAGTGTTTTCTGATTGTATAAGATAATAAGATTTCCCGGGTTGTCGTCCAGGTTTCCAAATCCGCCCCTGACATTTACCCCGTATCGCCCCATTTCCAAAAACAGAGATCTGACTTTCTCGCTGGAGCACAGAAACGGAAGGTGCATGATCACATACGCTTTCATTCCGGTCCCCACGTTGTTCGGGAATGTCGTGAGGTATCCAAGCGTGTCATCAAATGCATATTCCTTCTGCAGACTAAAATAATCGTCCACCTTATCGATTTTCTCCCACAGTTCCTCCAGTTTCAGACCGCAGCCGGAAACTTGCATCCGGATATGGTCATCGCACTCCAGCAGTATGCTGTAGGACTCATCTGCTGAGACGAGAATCCCGGTCGGAGATTCTTTTTTCATCGCAGCCTTGTGGATCAGATTTCGCTCTTCCAGCGCTTTTTTATGGGTATTTCCAAATTCACTTAAATCGCATTCCTCAAAGGGGATGCCTGTCACTTCCTCAAGTTTCGGGCCGTTTCCCAATAGCTGTTCCAGCAGCTGTTTTTGCTGTTCTTCGGACTGCCGGCACGGAAACGGATATTCCCTGAAATTTCTGGACAGCCGAATGCGGCTTGCAACGAGAATGTCCTGGCTGTCGGCTGTCTGTTCATACCACTTCAGCATCATTTCCTCCATTCCTTCCCCTATTTTATGCGCCAAAGATCACTCTGCGCTTTCCTGTCTTCTCAGCTCCCGGATTTGATCCCGGTAAAATGCCGCTGCCTCATAGTTTTCTTCTTCCAGCGCCTCTTTCAGGTGGGATTGAAACAGCTCGATCTGTTCTTTCGGGGAAATTTCCTTTTTTATTTCCTCCGGCTCTTCCAGCACAGCCGAGCGCGGCATTTTGTTTTTGGGATGTTTCCCGTTGTGTGTGCTGCTTGCCTGGAGCTTTTTCATGTTTTTCTCAATCAGAGGTCCGAACACGGCGTAGCAGTCCGCACATCCAAAATGGCTCTCCCGCAGAAATTCTCCATATGTCATGCCGCAGGAGGGGCAGGCCAGTGCGCTGAGTTCGTCCTGCTCCGCATCATCCTCCTCTGCGGCAAGTCCCAAAATGCCGGAGAGCAGCTTGCCAAGGGGCAGTTCAAACTCTGCGAAAGATCCCAGTTTCATTTCCGAGGCGCACTTCATGCAATAGCCGTGCTGTGTCTTCACACCGTCTACGATTTCTGTCACGATGACATTGGCCTCTCTTTTTCTACAGCGTTCACATAGCATCGCTTCTTCTCCTATCTCTTTTCTTACTCAAAGGCGTCCAGTGCCCGGTCCACCAAATCGTGAACCTCTTCTCTGGAAATGTTTTTGCAGACCGCTTTGGCCAGGATGACCGCAAGTTCCGAGCGCAGATCTGCCATTGCCTGCATCTTGTTCACATCAATGCACACAATGGCGCCTCTTCTTCGGTCGAGCTTCACAAACCCCTCCTGGCGCAGCACCGTGTATGCCTTGTTGACAGTATGCATGTTGATGCCGACGATTTCCGCCATCTGCCGAACTGGAGGAAGCTGATCGCCATCCTGGATTTGAGACATCGCAATTCCCATAATAATCTGGTTTCGCAGCTGCACATAAAACGCTTCATCACTGTTAAAATCTATGTTCAAAATCATCCGCTTATCCCCCTTTCTGCTTTTTTCTGCAATTCCGGTTTTGTTATATTTATTCTAGCACAAAATGCATAAAATGCAATACCAAAAAATTGGTAAAAATTCAAAAAAAAGC
>CASGAH010000089.1 GCA_949299375.1 uncultured Eubacteriales bacterium
CCTCCTTTCATAGTGCGTAGTGGTTTACAACTATAGGATAGCATATTTTGTTGAAGTTTTTCTATACCAAACAATCAACTAGCACAACGAGTTAAATTAAGCCATAGCTAGCACAGGTGAATAGAACCTACTACAAGGACACTTTTCTAAAAGAAACTTTAGAGAGGTGTCCTTTTTGTGTTATGGTCGACTTCCCCATCCGATCATGAATTCTGACTGCTTTTTGGACGTGCCATAGTTACTTTCTTTGATCAGCGGAAGGGCTTCCAATATGGGAAAAGATAAGACATGTCGGTGATAAGTGCCAAGTTTCGATTGATTTTACTCAGGATTTTTGGTATAATCAAAATTATAATCGTTATACGGAATGAGATAATCAGATGGAGGAGTATTGGGATAAGGGAGAATTGATTATGGAGATTGAGTGGGGGAAGCCAAAGGACATTCATGTCCGGAAAGTATTTGTCAGATCCAACGGTCACAGAATGGCGATGCTGGTATTAAGTCCGAAGGAGAGAAGCGGGAAGGTCCCGGGAATCCTGTGGATTCACGGAGGCGGGTATGCGACTGGCATGAAGGAAATGGTCTACATGTCCAGAGCTGTGAATCTGGTAAGAAAATTTGGTGCGGTTGTGGTGTCTCCCGGATACCGCCTGTCGATACAGGCTCCGTATCCGGCTGCCTTCCTGGATTGTTACCATGCTCTTTTATATTTGAAAAAGCATGCTCGGGAGTTGGGTGTCCGTGAGGATCAGATTATGGTTGGCGGGGAGAGTGCCGGAGGGGGACTCTGCGCGGCGGTATGCATGGCGGCCAGAGATAAAGGCACTGTGAATGTGGCGTATCAGATGCCCCTTTACCCGATGCTGGATCATTACGATACGGAAAGTTCCCGGGATAATCATGGCCACATCTGGAACACAAAGCGCAATCACATGGCCTGGCGCCTCTACCTGCGGGGGAATGCAAAAGCGGATGTGCCGACCTATGCTTCTCCGGCAAGACAAAATAATTATGCGGGCCTTCCGCCGGCCTACACCTTTGTAAGCCGGGGAGAACCATTTTATACAGAAACCTGTAACTACATCCAGCACTTGCAGGAAGCCGGTGTGGAAGCGAGTATGGATGTTTATCCGGGTGATACCCATGCCTTCGATATGCTCTATCCCGAGCGGGAGGAGAGCCGGAAGGCAATTCGGAAATTTGAAGAACAATTTGCCTACGCAAAGGAACACTTTTTTGCGGAACAGACCACGAATAAATAAGTGCAGACGGGAGGCGATCTTATGCCCATCTGGAATCTCAGGCATGGCTGCAAGAAGATTAGCCCCGGTTTAACGAGGTGATTTTATGAAAAAAATGGCAGCATTCGTTTTGGCATTGGTATGTGCTCTCTCCTGGGTTGGTTGCAATACTAAGAGTATGAATTACATTATTGAGAATAAACCAAATGTAACAGGAATTGTGAAAGAGGTACATAACGATTATGTGATTATGTATTCCGACGCAGCAGAAGGCTATCCGAATGGCTCAGAATGGCAAATCTCGCTGAATGTAGAAAACAAAGACAGTTATACGAACATTTCTGTTGGTGACGAAATTGTTGTGTATCACGATGGAAATGTTATGGAAACATACCCGCTGAAGGTGGGTACAGTATATGCCATTACATTGAAAACCCCTGCTGACAGAACAGAGAACAACAAAGACTGACCAATTCCAGTTTCTAGCGGTGCTATATGAAAGAATTAAGTTTGCTTTCGTGTCGCTTCGGTCAATGACAAGGATATACCCGTCAATCGCAATTTTGCGGAAGTATGCCCCGTACTGCTTTATGGGAAGCTGCTTCATTTGGATCTTTCTCTGTTGGTTTTCCATTTTCGCACCACCTATCTGATCGATGAGCAGAATACGATTATCAAAGCGTTTGGAAAAGTGAAGGCAGCTGAAAATCCGGCACAGATGCTGGATGAATTGGAATAATAGAAGAGAATTGTGTGGAGAGGAGTGCCGATGAAGAAAACAAACATTACAATACCGCATCACGGA
Source organism: uncultured Eubacteriales bacterium (assembly GCA_949299375.1). GTDB lineage: Bacteria > Bacillota > Clostridia > Lachnospirales > Lachnospiraceae > UBA2942. The sequence goes on from CASGAH010000089.1 coordinate 2,050, forward strand.
AGAGAGGTCTACGCGACGATGTACGAACCGGAAGGATCGGAGCCTACTCCGATCGTCATTTTCAGCCATGGTTTTCATGGATCCGGTGAAGATTTTATAGATTATGCAGAATTGCTTGTGCAGAATGAAATTGCGGCAATTACATTTGATTTTTGCGGCGGTTCCCGCACGTACAGCGGCAAAATGCGGTCAACAGAGATGACGCTTTTTACCGAGGAAGAGGATCTGGAGGCGGTTATCGCGTATGCCCTCGCCAGAGAGCGGGCGGACCAAGAGAATGTCTTTTTGTTCGGGGGGAGTCAGGGCGGCCTTGTAACAGCGCTCACCGCATCAAAGCATACAGAAATTGCGGCAGGCATAATCCTTTTGTACCCGGCTCTGTGCATTCCGGACGACTGGAATGCAAGATTTCCGCGTCTCTGTGATATTCCGGATACATATGAACTCTGGGGCGTCTCGCTGGGAAGAAGCTACTTTGAGACGATTCACAAAATGTCTGCGGCAGACAAGATCAAAGACTATCAAAAAGCGGTGCTTGTCATGCATGGACACAAGGATCCGGTTGTAGATGTGGCGTACAGCAAAAATCTTGCCGGGATTTATTCCAACCTCCAACTTGAAATTTTCGAGGGAGAAGGGCATGGGTTTACACAAGAGGGAAGCAGGCGCGCTGCACAGTTAACCCTTGAATTCGTACAAGCGAATCAGAAGAATAGGAAGGCAGAATAAATGGAAGGCTTCATCCCAGGGGCAAGCCCCTGGGATGAAGCCCATGTTGTATTATATTATAACAGTACGACAGAACATAGAACAAGGTTTATACGGCAAGCTGTTTAAGCCGATTTCTGTGAATCGGATGGGGAAGCGGTATCTTTTTTTGGCTGCGCGGACTTTTGGCGCCGGGCAGGCGCATGTGTTTTGCAGTTTCGCTGGCACTGTCTGGCGTACGGGCAGCCGACGCATTTGGTGCCGCTTTTTTTCACCCTCCACAAATAGAGGAGGATGGCGCTGACGATTGCCAGCAAAATAATGACAGTAATGATATCTCCCATAGAATCGTTCCTTATTTGTTGGAATGGTTAAGCGAAAGTTCTTCTGCGACTTTTTTGTTTGCACGAACAATCAAATAGGCGAGGAAACCTGCCATAGCGGCGACGGCAATCAGTCCGCCGATTGCTGCGGGGATGTGAAGTGTGCCGCCGGTTGCGAGTGCGCCGATGGTATAGACAAAATAAGCGATGCTGTATCCGACCGCAAGCTGGAGCGCAATGCCGCCCCAGAGCCATTTGGCACTCTTCATTTCGCTGTTCATGGAACCGATCGCAGCAAAGCAGGGGGGTGTATACAGGTTAAACATCAGGTAGGCAAGAGCGGCCACTTTTGTGATTGCCAAAATGCCTGCCACTTCTGCACCGCTGCCCTCCATCATGGCCAGTTCTTCGGTGTCAATCAGATTTTCAAGACCGACAAAGCAAACGGCGAGTGTTCCAACAACATTTTCTTTGGCGATCAGACCGGTAACGGCTGCGGCTGCAAGCTGCCAGGAGAGAACTCCGACAATCGGGACGAGCAGGTAGGCAAACGGAGTGGCAATGGAGGCAAGGATGGAGGCATCGGATGTCTCGGCAATCTGAAAGCTCCAGGTAAATGTCTGCATGATCTGAACGGCCATATTGCAGAGAAGGATAATCGTAGCTGCCTTCACAATGTAGGCCCATCCGCGGCTGCACATGGACTTGAACGCGCCCCAGAGCGACGGAATCTGATACTCGGGAAGCTCGATGATGAAGAACGACTTCTTTGCCCGGTTGCCTGTAATGGCATTGACAAGAAGGGCGCCGAGGAAAATAAGGGCAATGCCTGTGAAATACATCAGCGCGCTGACCCAGCCCGCATTTTCAAAGAATGCACCTGCAAAAAGTGCAATGACAGGGATTTTGGCGCCGCAGGGCATGAAGGGGGCGAGCATGGCAGTTGCTCTGCGCTCCCGTTCATTTCGGATTGTGCGGCTTGCCATAATGCCGGGAACGGCACATCCGACGGTGATGACAAATGGGATGACCGATTTTCCGGAAAGACCGACTTTTTTGAAAACCGGGTCAAGCACGACCGCAGCACGAGCCATGTATCCGCAGTCTTCAAGCAGGGCAATGAGAAAGTACATGACCATCACGAGGGGAAGAAATCCCATGACAGCGCTGACTCCGCCGATGATGCCGTCGACAACAATGGCCTGCAAAAGCGGATGTGTCGATTCCATCAGAGCGGCGACATAACCCTGAAATGCATCGATGGCGCCGGTTAAGAGACCTTCCAGCCATTTTCCAAGCCCGAGCGGTCCTTCTGCCTGGGAGATCTGGAAGACAAGAAACATGACGGCGGCGAAAATTGGAATGCCGAGCCATTTGTTTGTCAAAATTTCATCGATCCGGTCGCCGAAGGTCCGGTCTTTGGTGAGGACTTTGCGCTTCTCAACTGCGGATACGATTTCCCCGACGAAGGAAAAGCGCTTCCGGTCGGCTGCCTCGACCGCCGCTTTGTCGGTAAGGTCCACATCGCCCTGTATGTATGGTGCAGTCTGCCCTTTTCCTGCCTGTGCAGCGGCGGTTTCAATGAGCGTCTTTAATCCATCCGCTGTGGTGGAGACGGTTTTTACGACAGGACAGCCAAGTTTTTCCTGGAGCGCATTCGCATCGACCTGATTGTCTTTCTTTTGGCTGACGTCGCTCTTGTTCAGCGCAACAACAACAGGAATTCCAAGCTCGAGAAGCTGTGTTGTGAAGAAAAGGCTGCGGCTTAAATTCTCCGCATCTACAATATTGATGATGACATCGGGATGCTCTTTCTTGACATAGGAGCTGGTGATGTTTTCCTCACTTGTAAACGGCGACATAGAATATGCGCCGGGAAGATCGACAGCGATTAGCTGCCTTTCGCCTGCATAGGCGTTTTTGATGGGATGTTCTTTCCTGGATACGGTAACACCTGCCCAGTTTCCGACTTTTTCATTCCGTCCGGTCAGAGCATTGTACATGGTTGTTTTTCCTGAATTGGGGTTGCCGGTCAGAGCAATTCGCATAGGGGTTCCTCCTTCTATTCTTCTATATGGATTGAGATGCGACAAATGGTTATTAACAGCTAACTACGAGAGAAAAAAACAGCCTGCCAAAGCCGGCAAGGCCCATCGCATAATGACAACTGCGAGGAAATGGTAATTGCTTCGGCAAGCTGATTGTCAATGTTATATCTTCCGTCTTTGATTGCGACAATGCATCCGCCTTTCAAATGACGGACGACGGTAATGGTTTCGCCGCTGTAACAGCCAAGGGAAAAGAGGAACGCATTGAGCGCGTCGTCGTCGGTTGCGATCTGGCTGATGATGTATTCCTGTCCTTCGTTTCCGTCTCGTAATTTCATGGCAAATTCCTTTCTCCGATCCATCGGTTATCCTACACTAACCACTTCCCATTGTACGGATTTCCGCCCGTTTGTCAAGCGTCCCTCCAAGCTTTTTTTAAATTCGGAGTGTTGAACAAGAAAAAGTGTGCCAAAGCGAATTCATTTCGGGGAAATTGCACAGATGCGCAAGGTCAATTTCCTGGTGGAAGCCAATCTGTTTCGGTCTCATCTGAGAAAGATTTTGATTGTCGGCGGAGGAAGAACCGGATATTATCTTGCGGAGCTCTTGTCCGGTCAGAAATACCGGGTGAAACTGATTGAGAAAGACGGGGCGAGAGCGGAGGCGCTGGCAGAAATGCTTCCCCGACGCCTGCTTTGAAATCATGTCCGGCTTTACGACGACCGGATCCAGCATCATTTTGGATGTCACAGCGCTTTCTCATTCCTCCCTCTTTTGGAGAAGTTTTTCCCACTGGATTGGCGGCATGGGAATCCTTGTCTTCGTGCTGATTTTTTTTCCGCAGTTTTGACCTGTTTTTCCAATGTAGGACCGGCATTTGAAGCGGTAGGGCCATATTCCAGCATCGCGGCGTACGAGGATTTTTCTAAAATCGTGCTGACCGCCGCGATGCTTCTCGGAAGACTGGAGATTCTTCCGGTGATGATTTTATTCAGTCCGAGGACATGGAGACGAGCGTGAGAGGCCCGGCGTCATTCGGAGCGAAGCGCGGTTACAGGGTCGCTCTTTGCCGCCTTCTTAGAAGGAATTAATCCTCCGATCAGAGTCAGGACCACGCTGAGCAGGATCAGGATCAGCGCCGGCGCCGGCTGAAGCACGGCATTGATATTATTGGTGCCTGCCAGATGATGGATCAGGGCGTTGCCCGGTATCAGCAGCAGTAAGGTGATGATGATTCCCAGAAGTCCGGCGCACAGACCGATGATAAAGGTCTC
>CASGAH010000090.1 GCA_949299375.1 uncultured Eubacteriales bacterium
CTTTTGTCCCATCTTTTTTAATGACCTTATACTCCGCAGGATTAAACATAAAAAGCCCCCATTCTTTTTCCTTTTGGCATCTGCTGCAGGACAGGTAGACCATAACTGTCCCGCAACTATTCTTTTCTTAACAAAACACTATATATAGTATATTATAGCAAAAACCACACCAGATAGTGTGGTTTCGCGTACATCCATATTAGCATTCCATAGGGGATTCGTCAAGAGGAAAAACGGCTTTCCTCTGTATTTTTTTTGAGGTCATCCAGGAGGCATTTCATATCCTCTGGCATCGGTTTGATGAATTCCATTTGTTTCTTTGTGATCGGATGAAGAAATGAGAGCTTCCAAGAGTGGAGTGCCTGTCTTACAATGGCGTGATCCCCCTCATTGTAGAGGAAATCTCCCGGAAGCGGATACCCCAGATGCGTCATGTGAACCCGAATCTGATGGGTTCTTCCCGTCTCCAGACTCAGCTGCACGAGGGTGTATCCGTTTTTGTGTTCCAGCGCCCTGTAGTGCGTGACGGCCCGCTCCCCGCGGATGAAATCGACCTTCCGCCGGATTGTCGATCCCTCCTCTCTGGCGATGGGAAGGTCAATCGTCCCCTCCCCCCAAAGCGTCCCTGTCACAATCGCAAGGTACTGCCGGTGAATCTGCCGGTTGGCCATCATTTGTGACAGGATGCCGGCGCTGAGCATATGCTTGGACACAATCAGAAGGCCGGTTGTATCCCGGTCCAGCCGGTTGACAACCCGGTGGACAAACGCCTCTCCCCGCTTCTGCGCATAACCGGCAATTGCGTTGGCCAGCGTATTGTCATAATTTCCGTAGGAGGGATGGACCGGCATTCCTGCCGGTTTGCTGATTACCATCAGATCCTGATCTTCGTACAAAATATCCAGCTCCATTGAAATCGGGACAATCTGCCCGGACGGCGCCTCCTCCGCAATCTTTACCACAAGCGTTTCCCCCGCACAGATTCTGCGGGTTGTGTAGACAGGATTTCCATCAACAGAAATCCCCATGTCGGTTCTGCGAAGTCTTGCAAGAAGCCTCCCGGAATATCCCTGCGCTCTTAGATACTGCTCTGCCGTCCATCCATGGACATCTTCCCCGATCCGGTAAGAAAAAATCCGCTCCATCCCTCTCCTCTCACCATCTCCTCCGTCCCGAACTGCCCGGACGGCGCCCGCTTTCCTTTCCGTGTGCCGCAAAGGCCGGACAATCAATACGATCCCGAACGGCGGTATACTTTGAGGCGAAGTTTGTCATACAGCTCTGTGATCGTCGCCTCCTGATAGGGAACAACAAACGTTGTTCCGATTCCGCACAGCAGTACCCCGAGCAAATACCAACCCAAAAAGGAGAGTTCCAGCACAAACGTGTTCCACTTCTCCCCTTCCATCATCACTTTGCTCTGCGCAAACGCCTCATCACAGTCGATCGACGGGTTTTCTCCCAGAATATAGGGGATCATCCGGTATTCATACGCCTTGATGATGCCCGGAACGATAAAAAGAAGGCTCCAGAGAAATACTTTCAGCTGCATCAGAAACATCGTCAGCAGCACATTCCCATAATTTCCATTCCGGAACCCGTCCAACATATGATCGATCGAGACGTCTCCCAGTCTGGCACAGAGGAAGAAGCGCTTCACTCCCACCGTGAGAATGTTTGTCAAAAAAATTCCGATGACAAGAGAAATCACGGATCCGATCGCAAATGCAATCAGAAACAGCCGAATCAGCTCCAGTGACATCCCCGTTGTCACATCCACATTCACTATGCCGGCATTTCCGACGCCTCCCGCTAAAAGTCCCAGCAAAAGTGTCACCACATACGCCTTCCAATAATAGCGGCTCAGATGCTGCTTTGCCTCCATCTTCAAACTTGCCCTCGTCCACATACCATCTACTTCCTTTCTCTTTTGGTCATTCCAGCGTGTTCTCTTCTCCAATGTACCATACTCCCGCCCCTTTGTAAAGCGGCAAATTCCCTTCTCCTGCATCTCCTTTCTTCGGATTAATTTTTTCAGATTGCATTTACTTTGACAAAACTGTTTTTCCTCTGCCGCGCAAGCGCTCCTTCCCTCGCCGGAGTCGACTGCGTTACGCCAGAAGCGCTTCTATGCAGAGCGCTCCCCACCCCTGATGATTTGTCTCCATTCCGAGATCTCTTGCCGTCTGCCGCAGCCGAAGCTTCACTTCCCAGTTTTCAAGCTCCGGGTGTGCCTCCAAAAGGAGGGCGATGGCTCCGCTGACGATCGGGGTAGACATCGATGTTCCGCTTTTTACGGTGTAGGGCTTATCGTTTGCACTCCGCATGGCGTTGGCCGCGATGATATTCGTTCCCGGCGCCACAATCTCTGGTTTGCAAATGCATGTCTCGGTCGGCCCTCTTCCCGAATACTGTGGAAGCACGCTTCCCCTGACATCCCGCATTGCTTCGCCATCGCAGGATCCGACCGTAATGGCGCGGCGGTTAATGCCGGGCGTCGTAATGGTGGAGACATCCCCGCCTTCGTTTCCGGCTGCGATGCAGACGACAAGCCCGGCATCCCACAGCCGGTCCACCGCATCCATCAAAAGCTTCTCCTCCCGAATGTCCTCTTCCCCCTTTCGAAAGCCTTCCCGCAAAACGGCCCGGCGTGCTCCTTTTTTGCCATCCGTCCGCCTTCCCGCCCGGATCTTTGCCCCTGCTGAAATGTTGACGATGCGAATTCCATATTGTGTTTGATGTTTCAAAATCCATTGAATCCCCTGCAGCATGTGGGACAGTTTTCCATTTCCATTCTCATCCAGCACCTTGATCACAGCCAGGCTTACCCCGGGCGCAATTCCACGGATCTGCCCTCCGCTCATCGCCCCGTTTCCCGCAAGAATTCCCGCCACATGCGTTCCGTGGCCATTGGGATCGTAGGCAGATCTGCGCGGGGATGTCAAATCCACAAATACCGCGATCTGCTCTCTCAAGTCCGGATGCGGATAGATGCCGCTGTCCAACAGTGCGACACCGATTCCTTTTCCCGTCAGATGACGCGGCGGGCGGGAGCGCGCGCCGCTTTTTTGTCCATTCTTTGTTCGATATTGGGTTGTCTCAGGGAGTTTCGGCATTTCCCATTTACTCCGCCGCATACAATCCAGGTCCAATTCATACACTTCATTTCCATCTACAACAAGCAATGGAAACACCTCCTTTGGGCTCGGTTCCTCCTCTATACGATATGCATGGACCGGACCGCGCTCCCCACAGTCTACAGTTTCGCCCGCAGCAGGCAGCGGACTTTTCACATTTTTTCATCTAACAGATGCTTTTTTGTGACTTTTGTGGTATAATCAAGGGAAAATAATGTTTTTTCCAGAATCAGAAAGGACTCGGTACTATGGCTTATACAATCGGGATCGCCGGCGGTTCCGCTTCCGGCAAAACGACATTAATTGAAAAAATACGGACGCTGTACCACGATAAAGTCACCTATCTTGCATATGACAATTATTATCTTCCGCAGGATCATCTTTCCTACGAGGAGCGATGCCTTCTCAATTATGACCATCCGGACGCATTTGACACGGATCTTTATATCGAACAGATTCAGGAGCTCCAGGCCGGGCACGAGATCACCTGCCCTGTCTATGATTATACCGTCCATACACGGAGCAAGGAAGTCATCTCCGTCTCCCCCCGCCCGATCATCCTCTTAGACGGCATCCTCCTTTTTGAAGATCCAAGGCTTCGCAAGCTGATGGATATGAAAATATTCGTAGACACCGACGCGGACGAGCGCTTCATCCGCAGACTGATGCGGGACACGAAAGAGCGGGCCAGAAGCATCGAGTCGGTCATTCAGCAATACACAAACACGGTCAAGCCGATGCACAACCAATTTGTCGAGCCGTCCAAGCAGTATGCCGATTTCATCGTCCCGGGCGGAGGCAACAACCCCGTCGTTCACGCCACACTCAAAGCCTACTTAGATCAGATTCTCTTTGCCGGTCAGACCTGATCCGTTTGAGAACGAATCGCCTGCGGGTTCCAGGCATGGCACATAAGGATGTCTGCCCCTGCAGTCATAGGCTGCGAATCTGCTGCATATCCTACAGAGAGAGTATGATGCAGCAGACAGGGGGAAGCGAGATGGACCTTTTCGACAGAAACAGCACCTGTTCCATTTTTCGGATCCTCCTCCCCTATCTTCCTCCATCCTACCGCAGATGGATCGGCATCCTTCTTTTGATGGAGCAGATGCAGGAGGCCATGCGAATGTTTCGGGAGCTGAACAGCCTGGCATCGATTCCGCAGAAGAAGCCGGAGGGATCGATTCTGGACATTTTAAAGAAAAACTGTCCCCCGAAGGAGCGAGAAATGTTTGAACTGTATGAGACGATGATGCAGACGTTTCAACTCTTCCAGCAATTCCAGCCGTTCGACGATGCCGCCTCTCCGGAGACAGACGATTCCGCCGTTTCCAATCGGACGGACCCGCCTTCCGGAGCGAGCGCTCCCCCCTTCAATCCCTCCGATTTGCTCCAGTCGCTGCTGGCGCCAGAGCACCTCAGACCGCAAGCGGGAAGAAAAGACGATCCATCCGGCAGTGAGGAATCGCCGTAGCATTTTGGAGGCTGTCTGCTAGCGAGGAGATTTATGAATTCAAACAAGCAGGACAATCCATTCCAATCCATGGACCCCGCCAAGCAGCAATTCATCGCCTCTATGGTTTCCGAGGCGAGAAGCAAAAAAAGAGAAGAACTGATGCCGTTTTTGCTGACGGTCACCATGCAGGCCGGAAGACGCGGCATTTCCTTCACCGATGAGGAGACAGAGGCGATCGTCGCCGCGATGTCCGCCCATATGTCGCCTGCGGAGAAAAAAAAGATCGCGATGCTGCGCAAAATTGCAGACCAGCTGAGCAGGAAGCAGTAGCTTCCAGGCAAAACAACTTCTAGAAAGACGAAAGAAAGGATTTTTTTATGAATACAACCGTTGGATTTATCGGCTTTGGCCTGATTGGCGGTTCCATCGCCAAGCGGCTCAAAAAAGTCCATCCGGAATATACGATCCTGGCGTACGCCAGAACGACCTCCGTGCTGGAACAGGCAAAGGCGGACGGCGTCGTTGACACCGTACTGACCGCTGTGGGGGAACCATTTCGCCAGTGTGACTACATTTTTTTGTGTACCCCTGTCTCCTTCAACGCCCAGTATCTGTCCGCCGTCAAGCCCTACTTAAAGGAGGGATGCATCTTAACCGATGTGGGCAGCACAAAATCAAACATTCACCGGGAAGTGATCTCGCAGGGGCTGGAGCCGTTTTTCATCGGCGGCCATCCAATGGCAGGCTCTGAGCGCACCGGGTATTCCAATGCCACAGACCATCTGCTGGAAAATGCCTTCTACATCATTACCCCGTCTGAAAAGTGCCGCCCCGGGGATGTCACAAAACTGACCGCTCTTGTCCGGGAACTCGGAGCGATCCCCATTTTGCTGGACTACAACCGGCACGATTATGTCGTGGCTGCCATCAGCCATCTGCCCCACATCATTGCCGCCTCTCTCGTGACGCTTGTGCGGGACTCGGACTCCCCAGAGCAGACGATGAAGCGGATGGCGGCGGGCGGATTCAAAGACATCACCCGAATTGCCTCTTCCTCCCCCGTCATGTGGGAGCAGATCATTATGAACAACCGCGACAATCTCTCTCTTTTGATGCGGGAGTACATTGCCTCCCTCAAACGGATTCTGGCAGACATCGAGGACGGAAATGGCGCGCCCATTTATGACCTTTTTGAGCAGTCCGGCGCCTACCGCAGCACGTTCCAGGACACGCCTGCGGGCCCGATGAACAAAGAACACTCCCTGTACTGCGACATTGTGGATGAGGCGGGCGCGTTCACCATGGCCTTCAACCAGGGCCTGTACGGCATCGGCATCGCCGGCGTGGGCATGCTGTCCACCCTGGGCATCACCCTGGCCACCGACGCTTACGGCCCCGTGGCCGACAACGCCGGCGGCATCGCCGAGATGAGCGGCCTGCCCGAGTCCGTCCGCGAGCGCACCGACGCTCTGGACTCCCTGGGCAACACCACCGCCGCCACCGGCAAGGGCTTCGCCATCGGCTCCGCGTCCCTGACCGCCCTGGCCCTGCTGGTGAGCTACGTCAACATCGTCCAGGAGAACACCGAGGAGACCCTGAACTTCACCCTCACCAGCCCCACGGTGCTGGT
>CASGAH010000091.1 GCA_949299375.1 uncultured Eubacteriales bacterium
TCCGCCGAATGCGCCGCATGGAACAGCGAAACATGCGTTGAACTGGAGACGAATCTGGATGACGTGACTCCGGAAACCGCAGGCGCGCTTGCTTCAAAACTGCTGGCGGACGGTGCGCGCGATGTCTGGATGATTCCCGCTGTCATGAAGAAACAGCGGCCCGCTTTTGTCCTGCACGTCCTCTGCATGGAGTCCGATCTCGACCGCTTCTCGGAAACCCTCTTCCGGGAAAGCGGCACGCTCGGCGTCCGGGTGCGCCGCACGGAACGGCGTATTCTGGAACGGGACACGGTTGCGGTGAAACTTCCCTGCGGCACGGAAATCCATGTCAAGCGCGCGTTTCTCGGCGGCAAAGTCATTTCCGCAAAACCCGAATACGAGGAATGTCTGCGTGCCGCCCGCGAACAGGGGATTCCTTACAGGGAAGTTTTTCTTTCCGCCCTGAACGCGCTGAAATCATGAACACGCGCCCCTGCCGGAACGTCTATGTGCATGTCCCGTTCTGCAACGGGAAATGCGCCTACTGCGCCTTTTACTCCGAGCCTGAAGTCAATCCCGCTTCCGTGACGCAATGGCTGGATCGCCTGGAGAACGATGCGGCGCGGAAATCGGCGCAAACGCTTACGCTTGACACGCTTTACATCGGAGGAGGAACCCCGACCGCCCTCCCCCCGGAGACGCTGAAGCGTCTGTTCCGGATTCTGGAACGGCACTTTTCATTCCTGCCCGGCGCGGAAATTTCCATCGAGTGCAATCCGGAAAGCCTGACGGAGGAAAAGGCGGAAATCCTCGCGCGGCATGTAAACCGTGTCAGCATGGGCGTCCAGTCCTTCCGCCCCGATTTCCGGGAGAAGATCGGACGACGCCCGTCCGATGCGCACGCCGTGGAAACGGCATTGCGGCTTCTGCGCGCAAACGGAATCGATAACATCGGATTCGACCTCATTTACGCACTGCCGGGGGAAACGCTCGCGAACTGGAGGGAAGAACTGGATACGGCGCTCTCCCACGGAGTGCGGCACATCTCCGCCTACTCGCTGAGCATTGAGGACGGTACGGAACTTGCCGCGCGCGGACTTCCGCCCGAGGACAACGAACTCTCCTTTGCCATGTGGGAGGCGGCACAGAAAATTCTCTCCGCGCACGGGATGCCGCGCTATGAGATTTCCAACTATGCTCGTCCCGGAAAGGAATGCCGCCACAACAATTTCTACTGGACAGGCGTCCCCTACCTCGGGTTTGGGATTGGCGCCGCATCATTCTACCGACAGACCCGTTATACAAACCGGAGAGAGCGCAGGGAATACGAGGCGATTCTCTCCGAAAAAAACAACGATGCGCAAACGGTGCTGCACCGCCTGCGGGAGGAAATCCATGTTCAGACGCGGGAAGAGCAGATGGAGGAGTTTCTTTTTCTTGGACTGCGCCGCATGGAGGGAATTGCACAGGAGGAATTTGAACGGACGTTTTCCTGCTCCCTTCGCGATGTCTACGGCAGTGTAATTTCAGACTATGTGCAGCGGGGATTTCTTCGGCTGGAACATGGACGGCTTGCGCTGACAGATGCGGGAATTGACGTCAGCAATGTGATTTTATCCGGATTTTTGCTCTCCTAGCCGGACGGATACCGCCCCGGATGTCTCGAATTTTATCCGGGATTTCAAAAGGATTCATAGTTTTTTTATAAAAAAGGGTTGACATCTGGCGAGGAGCGTGGTATTTTATAGTACAGATGTTAGCACTCCACTTGATCGAGTGCTAACAATCCGAAAGAGAGGGGTGAGGCAGTGAAACTGGACGAACGTAAAATGAAGATTTTGAAAGCGATCATCCAGAACTATCTGGAGACCGGAGAGCCGGTTGGCTCACGCACCATCTCGAAATTGCCGGGGCTGAGGCTGAGTTCCGCCACCATTCGCAATGAAATGGCGGATCTGGAGGATATGGGACTGATTTTGCAGCCGCATACGTCTGCGGGAAGAATCCCTTCCGACAAAGGATATCGTCTCTACGTCGACAATATGATGCAGGAGAAAGAAAAAGAAGTGGCTCAGATGAAGGAGTTTCTGATTGAGAAGGTAGACCGGGTGGAACTTTTGCTCAAACAGATGGCTCAGGTTGTGGCGGCCAATACCAATTATGCGGCGATGATATCCGCACCGACACTTCATCAGGCAAAGCTGAAATTCATCCAGCTGTCTCAGGTGGATGAGAGAAAACTTCTCGTCGTTGTCGTTGCGGAAGGAAACATCATCAAAAATACGATGATTGATGTGGAGGAGAAGCTTCGCATGGAAGAAGTGCTGAAGCTGAACATTCTCCTGAACAGTATGTTAAACGGTTTGACAATCAGCGAGATCAACCTCGGGATTATCACCTCACTGAAAGAACAGGCGGGGATTTACAGCAAGGTTGTCGCAGATGTCCTGGAGGCAGTGGCGGATGCCATCAAGGGGAACAACCCTCAGATCTATACGAGCGGCGCCACCAACATCCTAAAGTATCCGGAATTGTCGGACAGAAGCCGGGCAAGAAAGCTTCTGACGACATTTGAGAATACCGCAGAGCTCAACCAGCTGATTCACGACATCGGCGCAGAGGAGAACACAGGAATACAGATTTACATTGGAAATGAAAATCAGAACCAGAATATGCAGGATTGCAGCATTGTGACGGCACGCTACGAATTGGGAGACGGCCTTCAGGGAACAATAGGGATTGTCGGTCCAAAGCGGATGGACTACGAGAGGGTCGTCGGAACGCTTCGCATTTTGAAGGAGCAGCTGGACCGCATTTATCACGGTTCCGATTAGCGCATCGCTCCGATGCGGAATCAGGAGAGTTCAAAGGCTGCGGCCGCAGTTCCGATAGGATGGTTACGGCTGCAAAAACAGCGCAGAGACAGAGAGCAGGGACGGCCCGAAAGCGCTGCAAAGACCGAAGGACATGAGGTCGAGAAGGCAAAGCGCTAGACAGCGGGTCGCTCACATAGAACGAAGAAAGGCGGTAACACCGTGGAAGAATTGGAAAAGAAAGAGCAGGAATGTGACTTGGCGGAAGAAACTTCCACCGAAAAAACTTCCACCGAAGAGACTTCTGCTGAGAGCGGTTCTCCAAATGATACCCCGGACGCTCCGAATGAGGAACATTCCGAGGGGGAAGAGGACAAGAAAAAAGGGTTCTTCTCCAGAAAAGAGAAGAAAGACAAAAAAGAGGAGCAGATCGCAGATCTGACAGATAAGTTAAAGCGGAGCATGGCAGAATTCGACAATTACCGCAAGAGAACCGAGAAAGAAAAGACTGCCATGTATGAGATTGGCGCAAAGGCAGTTGTGGAGAAAATCCTTCCGACCATTGACAACTTTGAGCGGGGACTGCGCACCGTCCCGGACGAGAGCAAAGGAACGCCATTTGCCGATGGGATGGAGATGGTATACAAACAATTTTTGAAGGCGCTGTCCGAACTGGGCGTGGAACCCATCGAGGCAGTTGGAAAAGAGTTTGATCCCAACCTTCACAATGCAGTGATGCATGTGGAGAGCGAAGAAGTGGGAGAGAACATAATCGTGCAGGAATTCCAGAAAGGCTACACATACAAAGGAACAGTCGTGAGACATTCGATGGTTCAGGTAGCCAATTGAGGATAAGGCAGCAAATCAGAACAGAAAAAAGGACAAAGACAATTCTCAGGAGGAATTAAAATGGGAAAGATTATTGGTATTGACTTGGGTACAACAAATTCTTGTGTGGCAGTAATGGAAGGCGGAAAGCCGGTTGTAATTGCCAATACAGAGGGTGTCCGCACGACTCCGTCCATCGTTGCATTTACGAAAAATGGTGAGCGTCTTGTGGGAGAGCCGGCAAAGCGCCAGGCGGTTACAAACGCAGAAAAGACCATCTCTTCCATCAAGAGACATATGGGAACCGACTATAAAGTAACCATCAACAATAAGAAATATTCTCCGCAGGAGATTTCTGCAATGATTCTTCAGAAATTGAAGGCAGATGCAGAGAGCTACCTGGGCGAGAAGGTGACAGAGGCAGTGATCACCGTTCCGGCTTATTTCAACGACGCGCAGAGACAGGCGACGAAGGATGCCGGTAAGATTGCAGGCCTTGACGTAAAGCGTATCATCAACGAGCCGACTGCGGCAGCGCTTGCATATGGCCTTGACAATGAGAGAGAACAAAAAATCATGGTATATGACCTTGGCGGCGGTACATTCGACGTTTCCATCATCGAGATCGGCGACGGCACAATCGAAGTGCTTGCAACTTCCGGCGACAACAAGCTCGGCGGCGACGACTTCGACAAAGTGATCTGCGACTGGATGATCAGCGAATTCAAAAAGGCAGAGGGCGTGGATCTGTCGAAAGACAAGATGGCGCTGCAGAGATTGAAAGAAGCCGCAGAAAAGGCAAAGAAGGAGCTTTCTTCCGCCACAACAACAAACATCAATCTTCCGTTTATCACGGCAACGCCGGAGGAAGGACCAAAGCATCTGGATATGAACTTGACAAGAGCCAAGTTTGACGAGCTGACAAGACACCTGATTGAGAGAACGACCGTGCCGGTACAGAATGCGTTAAGAGACGCAGGAATTTCCGCTTCCGAGCTGGATAAGGTTTTGCTGGTCGGCGGTTCTACCCGTATGATTTCCGCACAGGATAAGGTTCGTCAGCTGACAGGAAAAGAACCGTCCAAGTCGCTGAACCCGGATGAATGTGTTGCCATCGGTGCCTGCATTCAGGGTGGTAAGATTGCCGGAGATGCCGGCGCAGGCGACATCCTCTTGCTGGACGTAACGCCGCTGTCTCTTTCCATTGAGACAATGGGCGGTGTAGCGACGAGACTGATCGAGCGCAACACAACCATCCCGACAAAGAAGAGCCAGATCTTCTCCACAGCAGCAGACAATCAGACCGCAGTGGATATCCATGTTGTTCAGGGTGAGAGACAGTTTGCAAGGGACAACAAGACGCTTGGCATGTTCCGCCTGGACGGAATCCCGCCAGCAAGAAGAGGCGTTCCGCAGATTGAAGTAACGTTTGACATCGACGCAAACGGAATCGTAAACGTATCCGCAAAAGATCTTGGCACCGGCAAAGAGCAGCACATTACGATTACGTCCGGTTCCAACATGTCGGATGCAGACATTGAAAAGGCAGTAAAGGAAGCTGCAGAGTTTGAGGCACAGGATAAGGCGCGCAAAGAAGCCATCGACACAAGAAACGAAGCAGACTCTATGGTATTCCAGACAGAGGAAGCGCTGAACAAAGTTGGAGACAGACTGGATCCTTCCGCAAAGGCAGCAGTGGAGGCAGATTTGGCAGCTCTGAAAGAAGCAGTCAATGCAGCAGATGCAAATCATATGACGCCTTCCCAGGTAGAAGAAATCAAGGCAAAGAAAGACACACTGATGAGCAGTGCAAATCAGTTGTTTGCAAAGCTGTATGAGCAGGCACAGGCAGGCGCTGGTGCAAACTATGGCGGATCTGCAAATGACGACGTCGTAGACGGAGATTACAGAGAAGTCTGATCGGATTCGTGAATACGATTCGGTTTTTGCGAGTCTGGTTTTGCGGATCATACAGGGCAATATACAGAGAGCACATCACGGCCCCAGATTGTAGGCGGACTGGACTGCATCAGAACGATGGCAGTCTGCCCGCCCCGGTTTGGGGCGTGTGAGGTTGTAAGAGGCGATGCCGGTATGCCGAAGCCGCTCTGCTCAGGGAAAACAATCACCGGCCCGATGATTTCGTTTGATGAATGATAGATGGAGAAGAGGTTTGCCATGGCAGCAAAAAGAGATTATTATGAAGTGCTTGGCGTAGACAAGAACGCAGACGGGGCAGCAATCAAAAAAGCCTATCGCCAGATGGCGAAAAAATATCATCCGGACAACAACCCTGGCGATACACAGGCAGAGGCAATGTTCAAGGAAGTCAATGAAGCATATGAGATTCTAAGCGATCCTCAGAAAAAAGCACAGTATGACCAGTTCGGTCATGCCGCCTTTGATCAGACCCAGGGCGGCGGAGCCAGTGGGTTTGGCGGCTTCCATACCGGAGATATGGGCGACATGGGAGATATTTTTGGTGACATATTTGGCGATTTCTTCGGGGGC
>CASGAH010000092.1 GCA_949299375.1 uncultured Eubacteriales bacterium
TACGCTTCCTTGAGGATTGCAAGAATGTCTGCCGGAATCCGGATTCTAAGACAAGATTTGTGGGAAACATTGATTACGTTTATCATCTCACAGCAAAATCATATCCCAAGAATTAAAAAATGTGTGGAAACGCTCTGCGAGCGCTACGGGGAGAAATACGTGAGCCGGGAGAGAGTGTCTTACTTTGCGTTTCCTTCTGCGCAGCGGCTTGCCCAGTGCAGCGAGCAGGAGCTTTTTCAGGCGGGGCTTGGATACCGGGCGCGCTACATCCAAAAAACAGCGCAGGCCGTCGCGTCCGGGGAGATTGACTTGCAGGAAATTTCGCGAATGCCGTATGAGGAAGCAAAAAAGACGCTGCTTCAATGCAGCGGCGTAGGCAAAAAGGTCGCGGACTGTATCTGTCTGTATGCGCTGCATCACATGGATGCCTTCCCGATTGACACCCACATTCAGCAGATGCTGACCACACATTACCCGGGCGGGTTCCCATTTGAACGATACAAAGGGTATTCCGGAGTTCTGCAGCAATATGGTTTCTTTTATGAACTCCATCAAAAAGAACAAAAATCAGGGAAATCGAAGGGAAATAAATAAGAGGAAACCATTGGGGGAATCAACATTGAGGGAATCAATATGAATTATAAAATCATCGTGCAATATGATGGAAGTCGGTATGATGGGTGGCAAAAACAAGGAAATTCCGAACGCACCATTCAGGAAAAACTGGAACGGGTGTTTTGCCGCATGACAGGGGAGACGATTGAAATTCAGGGTGCAGGTCGCACCGACGCGGGAGTTCATGCCAGAGGACAGACTGCCAATTTTCACTGTGCATCTGTTCTGAAGGAGGAAGAAATCATAAGATATGCAAATTGTTACCTCCCGGATGACATTGCGGTTGTCTCTGCCGAAATCGTTCCGGAACGGTTTCATGCCCGGCTGAACGCAACAGGAAAAGTGTATCGCTACACTGTGAGAAACAGTCCGGTGCCTGATGTATTTTCCCGAAAACAGGAGTATCAGCTGGCAGAGCCTCTGGATCTGGATGCAATGCGGCGCGGCGCAAAATTGCTGGAGGGAACCCATGATTTCAAAAGTTTCTGCAGCATCCGGCGCTCCAAAAAATCGACGGTTCGCACGCTGTACGACGTATCGGTTCAACGGGAAGGGGATACCATCCTCTTTCTATGGCATGGAAATGGATTTCTGTATCATATGGTGCGGATTCTTACGGGGACTTTGCTGGAGGTAGGACTCGGAAAGCGGTCTCCGGAAGAGATGACAGCGATTTTGGAGGGGAGAAACCGCGAGCTTGCCGGCATGACAGCGCCGGCACAGGGACTCTGTCTGATACAGGTAGAATATGAGAGCCGTGAAGAGACAGCCTCTGCTGCGCTGCGCCGTATCACGGCCCAAAACAAAAAAGGAATGAGAGGAGAGCGTCATGGCGATCTATTGTAAGGGAACGGAGGATGACAAAGCAGAGCTGATTGCATTGATCAATCGGGTGTTTCAGGAAGACTTCACTCAGATTATGAAAAAGGTATACGGGGAAAATCGCCACTTTGAAGGAAACCATCATCTGATCAAAAAACAGGGAAAAATTGTAGCTGCCCTCGGCGTGTATGAACAGGAATTTCACATCCGGGATATCACCCTGAAGACAGGTTTTATCGGAAGCGTTGCGGTAGAAGAGCAGGAGCGAAAGAAAGGATATATGCGCCTTCTGATGGAAATGGCAGAAAAGCAAATGCGTTCGGACGGAATTGCGCTGGCAATGCTGGGAGGGCTGCGAAACCGGTACGCGCATTGGGGCTATGAGGCAGGCGGGATTTGCCATCGCTTTCACTTTCACGAAGAGAACATTCGCCATACGATCGGATGGCAAACAGATGCGGGTGTGAAAATTGTTCCGGTCTGTGAGGAAGACTTGGAACAGGCGCTGGATCCGATCTATGATCTGTACCGGAAGAAAAATATGTGGTGTAGAGAACGCCAGGATTTCTGGCTCAGTGCACAGACATGGAATCATTCGCTGTATCGGATTGCGGTGGATGGAGCCTTTCTGGGATACCTTATCTGGTCACAGGATGGATGCTTTATTCCGGAAATCGAGCTGACCGATTGGTCACAGGATACGCTGCTTCGCATCATTCGGGCGGTGATGAGAGAGCGCCCGTCCAGACAAGGGACAGCAGATGACGCCATCCATTCTCTTGTCGTTGAGGCGCAGGCGTGGGAGCCCCAAAAAACAGCTGCACTCCAAAAAATATGCGAGACATATGAGCTGCGCCCGAGATGCATGATGAAGATCCTGGATTATCCGAAGGCACTGACGGCGATGCTGAAACTGAGACAGTCGTATTCCTATCCGGAAGACGGAACATTTGTTCTTCGGGTGAGAGAGAAGGGAACGTTTGTCATGAACATACAACAAGGGGAAGTGTCGGTCACTGCAGATGACAATGACGCTGCGGATCTTACCGTGTCAGAGAGAGACTGCATCAACGCACTCGTCTCGCCGGCATATGAGGGGTACGAATCGAAGACACGCTGCGGATCGAAGACACGCTGCGGATATCCGAACCGATGGTTCCCGCTTGCCTTTACCCCAGAAAACTCAGATGAATTTTAGAAAAATGAATTTATAATTCATTTAGAAAGAAAGAATCAAAAAAGAAAGGAACGAGGATAACAATGGGATGTCTTGGAAACCTGATCTGGTTTTTATGCGGAGGCTTTGTGATGGGACTTAGCTGGCTTGCTGCCGGGATCCTGTGGTGCATCACAATTATTGGAATTCCAATCGGCATACAATGCTTTAAATTCGCTAATTTGGCGTTTTTCCCGTTTGGAAAAGAAGTGGTCTATGGCGGAGGTGCGGGGTCGTTCTTGCTCAATCTAGTTTGGCTTCTCGCAACCGGAATTCTTCTGGCAACGGAAGCAGCGATCCTTGGATGCCTGTTCTGCGTGACCATCATTGGAATTCCTTTTGGACTCCAGTGCTTTAAAATCGCGAAATTGGCATTGATGCCATTTGGAAGCAGTATCGTTTGACGATATTCGGGGGGGGTAAGAAGTGGGGGATTTTGTATTGGAATTGCTGGGAGAGATTGCAGAAGAATTGCTGGAAGGTCTTTTCAGGCTGATTTCCCAAAAAAACAGACGTTTGGCAAAGTGGATTCAAATAATGATTGTCGTTGTCCTTGCCGGAGGAATCATTGTGCTTTGCGGTTATTTGCTTTCACAGACGAAAGACACGTTTTTGCAGGCACTCTGTTTCCTCGCGGGGATCGGCGCAGCAGTGAATGGATTTTTTGGAGTTGTAAAAATCCGAAACACAGAGTCAACAGACACAGCAGACTTTGTGTCTGTTGACCCAGCACAAAAGGAAACGGAATAAGGCGTTTTTTTCAAAAAAGACATAACTCTTCGTTAAACTTGTGTTTTGCGAATAATTACGCGGGGCAAAAAACAGGCCATTTTTCTCACGGGCAGCTTTTTGCAGCTTTTTGGGACAGCTTCTGTTCTTAAAATTTTCGATATCTTAAGATTTTCGATAGATGGCGTTAAGAATTTTCTTAGAATTTAATATGAATTATATCCCTCTCCCAGTAAGAAATGACGGTTATGATGATCATGAATGAAACATATGAAACATATGAAATGAAATGTCTTTAAGGGAGGAATCATGATGTTGTCCATTTGCAGTCATTTACTGGGGGTTTTCGCAATTTTGTTGTTGTTTTATCAGGTTGTATTTTTTCTTGTTCCTTTTTGGAAAAAACAAACACCGCACAAATGTTCTCAACTGCATCGCTATGCTGTTTTGATTGCGGCTAGAAATGAGGAATCGGTGATCCGCGGCTTGATCGAAAGCATTCACGAACAAACATACTCTTCTCAGTGGGTCGATGTGTTTGTTGTGGCGGACAACTGCAGTGACCGCACTGCGCAAATTGCCTGCAGCGCAGGTGCCATTGTATGGGAACGCTCTGACAAAATGCACGTCGGAAAAGGGTATGCGCTCCGCTTCTTGCTGGAAAGAATAGAGGAATACAGACAGGGGAATGCTCCATATGATGGCTATTTTGTATTTGATGCGGACAATCGCCTGCATCCCTGCTACATAGAGGAAATGAACAAAAGCTTTTCAGACGGGAATCCGATTGTTACCAGCTACCGGAATTCGACCAATTTTGACGGAAACTGGATTTCTTCTGGCTATGCCGTCAACTTTCTTCGGGAATCCCAGTTCGTCAACCGCTCCCGCATGCTTCTCGGGACAAGCTGTGCCGTATCGGGAACCGGTTTTCTGTTTTCCAGGGAGGTACTGGAGAAACTGGGCGGATGGAATTTCTTCCTTCTGACAGAGGACATTCAATTTTCCCTGGAAGCTTTTCCCTGGAAGCCATTGTGAACGGATTTCAGATTGCCTACAATCCGGACGCCATATTCTATGATGAGCAGCCGCTTACGCTTGCCTCCTCCTGGAACCAGAGAAAACGGTGGGTTAAAGGAAATTTGCAGGTATTCTTCCGATATCGAAAACAGCTGTGGCGCGGTCTGTGGCGGGATCACCGCTTTGTCTGCTATGCCTTCTATTGACGATCCTTCTTCTTTTGCAGCAGCGCGTCGGTATCAATCCCCTGCAAAGAATCCCGCTTGTCGGGATTTTTTGCAGGCGGAGTGCGGAGCGCTCTCTTTATTTTCCCTGCTCTTTGGAGGATATTCTGAAGCATTTCCATATAATCCAGATTCCAGCGCCTTACGATGACATCGATCAAAAAGAGAATGGCGGCCGTCCATAAAAACAGATCGCTGAGATCCTGTTTTGACATCGGGCCTGTCAGGATGGTCTCGAACACCTGATCCGGGGTTTCAATTTGAATCCCGCCGATTTGGGCGAGGAACTGTTCAAACGCAGTGCTTGTCTGCTCCGGCCGATACTCTGCCGAGTATTGCATCGCGGCGGCGGTATTGATGTTTTTGACGATTTCCTCCCCCTGCTGATTGCGGATGTTGATGCGGTAGACACCTTGTTTGGACATCGGGATTTCGCCCTCATATTTTCCCGGAGCGGTGGCATAGAAAAGAATTTCCTGCTGCTCTCCCGCTTCGTCTGTCACAATTGCCGTAATCTGCGTTGACGACGAAGCCTCTTCCGGCTCATAAATGACTGTGGCCGATGAAGAATGAGACACGATTTCCAGGTGGTCCCCGTCCAGCTGAGAATCGGATAGGGTGGAATCAATCATATTTTTCCACAGCTGGGCGTAGGGATCCCATCCGGCGAAGTCTCTTGTCCACTCGTTGGAGGCGTCGGTGTTCCAGGCGATCGCCTTTCCGAGACCGTATTGCCAGATGGTCAAAATGGGGTCATCCCGATGGGATTTTAAAATGACGGTCGCGGTCTGTTTCGGCGTTGCCGCGATATATCCATATAAGGGCGGAGATCCCTCCGAAAATATCGTCTGAATGATTTCATGGGAATTTCCAATGACAGGGACAAACATCTCCTGAATCAGATACTGTTTGGCAGAGAGAAAAATTTCCTGCGCAAAGATCCGGGGAAGTTTTTGGCTGGCATCCGAGTAATAATATCTGCCGCCCCCATTTTCGGCCATTTTCGTCAATGTATTCTGGTCTGCCCCGCTTCCGATTGCCACACAGGAGAGGGTGATCTTCTCCTCCTGAATGGTTTTCAGCACCGTATCGTACGAGCGGTGTCCATCCTGACCGTCTGTGAGCAAAATGATATGTTTGATTTTATTCGAGAGATATTAGGAGCAGAAAGAAATTCCGTTTCTAATCGCTTGGAAAAAGACGCTGCGCCAAGTGTTACCGCTAAAAAAGACAGCACCGGGAAATATCAGAAAGACATTGCCGCCTTGGAAGAAAAATACGGCAAGCTTTCCACCCAAACCGGACTCTCCATCAACCTGACCCTCAAAGAA
>CASGAH010000093.1 GCA_949299375.1 uncultured Eubacteriales bacterium
GAAAAAATCGCAATCGGGATTTTGACAATTCCAGGATTTTGAGGTAGAATAAAAATCGGAGGTAGAACTATGATTGTTTACAGGGGGAAATCCGTATTCGGAGGAATTGCCATCGGGGCAATTCAGATATTTGAAAAAAACAGGCAGAAGATCATTGGCTATAAAGTGACCGATCTGGAGGCAGAGGTAAAACGGTTTGACCGGGCCCGAAAAAAGGCGAAGGAACAGGTCTGGGAATTGTATGAGAAGGCGCTTCGGGAAGTCGGGGAGGAGAGCGCAGCGATTTTTGAAGTACACCATATGCTGATGGATGACACAGACTACATTCAGTCGGTCCTCACGATTATCATCGAGCAGGAAGTCAATGCGGAGTATGGCGTGGCATTGACCGGGGAACGATATGCACAGATGTTTGAGGACATTGACGATGCGTATCTTCGGGAGCGGGCGGCGGACATTCGCGATGTCTCAGAGCGCATCATCGACATTCTCCTGGAATATGAGCGGCCCAAAATTGACAACAGTGAGCCGGTCATCCTCATGGCAAACGATTTTGCGCCCAGTGAGACGGTAATGCTCGACAAGGAAAAAGTGCTGTCATTTGTCACCGTGGAGGGGTCTGCCAATTCCCACACGGCGATTCTGGCCAGGACAATGAACATTCCCGCCCTCGTGCAGACGGAAATCGAGCTGGACGACGCGCTCAATGGACGGATGGCGATTGTGGACGGATTTGAGGGGGTGCTGTACATCGACCCGACGCCGGAGCTTTTGGCAAAAAAGCAGGAGGAGGCGGAGCGAGAGCGAAGAAAACAGGCACTTTTAAAGCAGCTGAGAGGAAAAGAGAACATCACACTTGACGGCCGCAAGATCAACGTCTATGCCAACATTGGAAACTTAAAAGACCTTGCCCTTGTCCGGGAAAATGACGCCCAGGGAATCGGCCTCTTCCGCAGCGAATTTCTCTATCTGGAATCGGAGGATTTTCCGACGGAGGAGGAGCAGTTTCAGGCGTACCGGGCGGTGGCGGAGGCGATGGAGGGAAAGAAAGTCATCATCCGCACGATGGATTTGGGGGCGGACAAGCAGACCGATTATTTTCGGCTGGAGAAGGAGGACAATCCGGCGCTCGGATTTCGGGCGATTCGGATCTGCTTGACAAGACAGGAGCTGTTTCGCACGCAGATTCGAGCCATTCTCCGCGCATCTGCCTGCGGAAATGTCTCCATGATGTATCCGATGATTGTCTCGCTGAAAGAAATTCGCATGATTCTCCAGATTGTGGAGGAAGTCAAGGCGGAGCTTAGGAGGGAGAACATTCCGTTTCAGCAGGACATTGAGCAGGGAATTATGATTGAGACGCCGGCTGCGGCGATGATCAGCGATCTTTTGGCAAAGGAAGTGGACTTTTTCAGCATTGGAACAAACGACTTGTCGCAGTATACGATGGCCATCGACCGGCAAAACGCCCAGCTGGACGAGTTCTTTGACCCGCATCATCCCGCCATTTTGCGGATGATCCAGCTTGTCGCGGAAAAAGCCCATCAAAACGGCATATGGGTCGGCATTTGCGGAGAGCTCGGGGCGGATCTGGAATTGACGCCGGCATTCCTTGCGATGGGAATCGATGAGCTCTCGGTGTCGCCGGGGCGGGTTCTTCCCCTGCGCAAGCGGATTCGGGAGATTCGCGCCGATCAGGGAAGAGAGGATCTGGAACGCCTCAAAGAGGGCGCATTTGGCCGGTAAATGTTAGCTTGGATCGCGGGGCGGTTCTTTTGGCCTGGCTGACAGCAGAAATGTTCCGAGTAAGCCGATCAGCATTCCGTAGAAGAAATCGCTTGCCAGCTCCGGAGCATGGATGCCGGCAAGGAACCACTCTGCGATCAGATCCAGAACGATGGCGCCAAGTGTCACGACAATATAGTATTTTTTCAGGCTCATCGAAGAAGAGAGCGTTTCGCAGAATTGAAATTTTTTGTTGAGGCTGCCAAAGACGATTCCGGAAAGAACGCAGGACAGCATTGCGCACACCAATCGCATGGAATTTCCCTCCTTTCCTGACAGTGGAATGACCGGACAACGTGAAACATACTTTGCCCTCTTCATCATAGTATAAAGCCAAAAAAGAATCAAGAGAAAAGGGGATAAAAATGGGTTATGTTGATTTGCATGTCCACTCCAATTATTCGGACGGAACGTGTACACCAAAAGAACTTGTGGAGCTGGCGGCTGCTGCGGGATTGTCGTACATCGCGCTGACGGATCATGACACAGTATCGGGGATCAAAGAATGTCTGGAGGCGGCAAAGGGGCGCCCGCTTCAGGTCATTCCGGGGATTGAGATGTCATGCCGCTATGAGGGGCAGGACGTTCACCTGCTCGGATATGAGATCGAATACGACAATCCGCAGCTGAAAAAACGGCTGGATGCGTACCAAAAAAGGCGGGACGAGCGAAACATGCGGATGATCCGGAAGATGCAGGAATGCGGGATTCAAATTACGCCGGAATCGTTTCAGGAAATGTTTCCGGAAGGCATTCTCACCCGCGCCCATTTTGCCACATATCTGATGCGGAAAGGGTACGTAGACTCTGTGAAAGAAGGATTTGAACGGTATGTGGGATTCGGAAAACCATGTTATATCCCGAAAGAGTGCATCACACCGGCCGAGGCGATGGATTGCATTGCCCTTGGGGGAGGAGTCGCGGTTCTTGCGCATCCGATGATGTATCCGTTTCGCGGCGAGCAGATGGAATCGCTTTTGCGGCAGCTGACCGATCTTGGCCTTGCGGGCATTGAGACGCTCTATTCGGAAAATTCAGTCGAAGAGGAGGAAGAGACAAGAAGGCTTGCCCAAAAATACAACCTGTTTCTGACGGGGGGATCAGACTTTCACGGCGCGACAAAACCGTATCTTCACATCGGAGTCGGCAAGGGAAATCTGCGCATCCCGGAATGTTTTGTGCAGTCGATCCGGATGGCGAAAGCTTTCCTCCGTTCCCCAAGCGCAGGCAAAGCAAAAAAAAGCCAGCAGCCGTGAAAACCGGATGCTGGCGGATGTTTTAACGGAGATGGTGGGAGTCGAACCCACGCGCCCTTGCGGACCTATCGCATTTCGAGTGCGACCTCTTCGACCACTTGAGTACATCTCCAAATGGGCTGCGGCGTTTCCCTTGCGTCAATGCCGCTTGCTCTACTATCATGTCACAGGATGGCGAAAAAGTCAAGAGTTTTTCTTGCAAATTTTTTTAAAAGGAGATATGATTGGAATGGTTCGGCTTCCTATGGAAAGACGGTGAAGACAGTCATGCGTAAAACACAATGAAAAAAGCAGTTGCTCTGTTCGGACGGATGATCCGAACGCAGTTCCTTTCTATCGTACTATTTGAAATTTGGTATCGCATCACGATCGTAGTCATTGCAATTCCGCTCTTGTATCGTCTCTTTGACTGGTCGATGAACAAGATGGGATACAGCTACATCACTCCCCAAAATATCGGGGAATATTTCAGAAATCCGCCTGTGGCGATCGGCCTGTGCCTCCTCACGGCGGCGGCCGCCCTGCTGAATCTGCTGGAGGCGGCGGTGCTGGCCGAGGGATTTTCCTATGCGCGCCGAGGGATTTCCATCCGCATGGTCGAGATGGTTTTGCTCGGGGGAATTCGGACAAAGGCGATTCTTCGGCGATATCGGGGATGGATTGTGCTCTGGAGCATTCTCTGGGTTTTGTTTGTCAAGTTTCATGTCATCACAATCTGGATGAGGAGTGTCCCGGTGGCAAACTATCTTGCGGAAGCGCTGTACCTTAAAATGGGAAACTGGTTTGTGCCAATGTTTTTTTTTCTGCCCGTCCCGTTTTTGGGGCTGCTCGGTGCGGCATTTTTTGCAGGCTGCATCTTAGAGGGACAGCCGGGACAAAAGCGGGGGCTGTCACGTTTGCTTTTCCGGCTGAAAACTTACGGTCCGTGTCTTCTCGGGATGCATCTTCTGACCTGGGCGGTTTTGGCCCTCGGATATCTGCTCGTGATGGCAGCGGCCCTCGGCGTCTTGTTTGTATTTTTCTCTTCCGATGCGCTCTTGATGAGAGCCTATCATCTCAGTGTACAGATTCGCTATGGGATTGGAGTCTGCGGGGGGATGATCGGCATGGTTTGCAACACGGGAATGCTCTATTCTCTGTACAGCGGCATTTGCCCTGGGACGAAAGAGGAGGAGTTTCGGGAAGGAGGCGATCTCTCCCGGCGGGAAGATTTGACAAAAAAGGCGCGCGTGGTCACATTGCAGATGGTTGTGGCAGTCATTGTCGTGGAAGGGGTGCTTCTTGTGGGGATGCTGCAGAAAAGCTCGGTCCGCGTGATGGATGTCACAACGATCACATCGGTTACCGCACACCGCGGGGGCGCTTCCTACGCCCCGGAAAATACGATGGCGGCGCTGAAAAAATCGGTGGAGTACGGGGTCGGGTATGCGGAAATTGATGTGCAGCTGTCGCAGGACGGAGTTGCGGTTCTCTTTCACGATACAAGCGCCAGACGGATTGCCGGGGTGAAGAAAAATATTTGCGACATGACGTATGAACAGCTGTGCCAGCTGGATGTGGGAAAGTATTTCCGGTCCGAATTTGAGGGGGAGCGGATTCCGACGCTGGAGGAGGCGATCGCCTACTGCAGCGGGAAGATCAATCTGAATATCGAGCTGAAAGAAAACCGGCGATTCGAGAAAATTGCGGATCAGGTCGTCTCCATCATCGAAAAATACAACTTTGCGGGACAGTGCGTTGTGACCTCGATGAATTATGACTATTTGCGGCAGGTAAAGGCGCAAAATCCGGACATCCGAACCGGATACATCGTAAAGATGGCGGTGGGAGATCTGGAGGCGATGGAAGATGTCGATTTTTTTAGCATCAAATACAGCTATGCGACAGAAGAGATGATGAATGCCATCCATACGTCGGGGAAGGAAGTACATGTCTGGACAGTCAATTCCAGAAATGCAGTCAGGAGAATGAGAGCCATCTATGCGGACAATATCATTACAGATGATCCGACACTTGTCCTCCAGACGCTTGCAGAAGAAAATCATCAGACGACTGCCGCAGAACTGATTGAATTATTGTGGAACCGGTAATCGTTCCGGGAATGTTTTTTCCGGTGTCAGGAGTGCTGTCTGTGCGCTGCAGGCGCGACACCGGAGGGATCGAATGGATGAGATCGAAATGAGAACAGCGCAGAAATGAGGGAAAATGAAAATTAAAGATTTGCTCCAGAAAGAACGGGTGACGATGTCCTTTGAAGTGTTTCCGCCCAAAACGAGTGCCGCTTTTGAGGAAGTGGATGCCGCAGTGTATAAGCTTGCCGCGCTGAAACCGGATTTTATGAGTGTGACATACGGGGCAGGCGGTGGGACAAGCGCCCATACCGTGCGGATTGCGGCGGACATCGACCAGAAATACAATGTCCCCTCGGTGGCGCATTTGAGCTGTGTCTCCTCCACCCGGGAGGAAGTGCAGCGGATGTTGGGGGAGATCGAACGCAGCGGAATCGAAAATATCCTGGCGCTGAGGGGAGATATTCCGAAAGACTGGGCGTTTCCGCTCCCCAATCAGTACCGGTATGCCTCAGAACTGATCTGCGACGTGAAGGAATCGCACCCGCATCTGTGCATCGGGGCTGCCTGCTATCCGGAGGGGCATCCGGAGTCTGCAAACAAGGCGGCGGATATCCGCCATCTGAAGGAAAAAGTAGATGCCGGATGTGATTTCCTGACAAGTCAGATGTTTTTTGACACCGGGTGAGAGAAAAAGGGGTTACGGTTCCCATCATTGCCGGGATTATGCCGGTGACAAATGGAAAACAGATTGCGCGCATTACGCAGCTGTCCGGGACGTACCTACCATCCCGCTTCAAGGCGATTGTAGACCGCTTCGGAGATCGTCCGGCAGCGATGAGACAGGCGGGTATCGTGTATGCGGCGGAGCAGATCATCGATTTGATTGCAAACGGCGTCAACCACATCCATGTCTATACGATGAACAAGCCGGAGATTGCGGCAGCGATTCAGACAAATTTGTCAGAAATGATTGGACTTGGAAATGAAGATTGATCGGAGAGAGATTTGCCGTTACCTGGGGATTGCAGGCCGCCCGGAAGCAGAACGCATTGCGCCTCTCATCGAGGAGTCTGTTTTACTGCTGGAAAAAGCTGCCGATCCCCGGTTTTTGTATGAGATTGTCCCGCTGTCTCTCGGAGCGGAGCACACGGTGGATATGGGATTTTTGCAGACCCAAAGCCGAAATCTTAGCCGAAATCTTTTGGGTTGCCGTCAGGCTGCGGTGATGGCGGCGACGCTTGGGATCGGGACAGATCGGATGATCAACCGCATGTTCCATCTTGACGCGGCAAAGGCAACGGTGATGCAGGCCGCGGCGGCGGCAATGATCGAAGCGTGGTGTGATGTGTGCCAGGAGACAATCCGGCAAGAGGCCGCGCGCAGAGGACTGTTTTTGCGCCCGCGATTCAGCCCGGGATATGGAGATTTTCCGCTCAAATCCCAAAAGGCGATTCTTCAGGGACTTCAGGCGCAAAAGAAAATCGGCCTTACGGTGACAGACAGTCTGATGATGATTCCGGTCAAATCGGTGACCGCAGTCATTGGCTTGTCAGAGGAGAACAGCTTTTGTCACAAAAACGGATGCGAGGTGTGCCCAAAGGACGACTGCGCGTATCGGAGACAATCGATTTCTGGAAAAGGATAGGATTAAAATGAAGCAAAACAAGGAATTACTGCATCGGATTGGGAGAGAACTGCTCTTTTTTGACGGCGGAATGGGAACGATTCTGCAGGAGAAAGGATTAAAAGGGGGAGAACTCCCGGAAACATGGAACATCACCCACAGGGAAACGATTGTCGACCTCCATCGGGCGTATCTGGAAGCGGGCGCAGATTTCATCTGCGCCAATACCTTTGGGGCAAACCGGTTCAAATTTCCCGCCAAACAAGCCGGCGACAGCAATTCGCTGGAACAAATTGTTGCGGCTGCCTTTGAAAATGCCAGGGAGGCCATCGGGCGCTGTGCAAAGAAAAAGGAATGCTATATTGCCCTCGACCTGGGACCTACCGGAAAGCTTTTAAAACCGATGGGGGATCTGGACTTTGACGACGCGTATGACATTTACCGGGAGGTGGTACAGCTCGGCGTGAAATACGGGGCGGATCTCATTCTCATCGAGACAATGAGTGACACGTACGAGGCAAAGGCGGCGGTTTTGGCGGCAAAAGAAAACTCGGATCTTCCGGTATTCGCGACGATGATTTTCGGGGAAAACAAAAAACTGCTGACGGGCGCGACACCCGCAGCGGCGGTTGCGATGTTAGAAGGGCTGGGCGTAGACGCGCTCGGCTTAAATTGCGGTCTTGGACCGGAACAGATGCAGCCGATTTTGGATGAGATGCTGGAGTATGCCACCATTCCGGTCATCGTAAACCCGAACGCGGGTCTTCCAAGGAGTGAAGGCGGAAAAACGATGTTTGACGTGACGCCGGAGGCGTTTGCGCAGGAAATGCGCACGATGGCGCAGAAAGGGGTCTGGATACTCGGCGGATGCTGCGGGACAACGCCGCAGCACATCGCGGCGCTGCGAGCGGCCTGCAGCGGGATGACGCCGGTTCATCGGGCCATTTCCAAACGAACGCTCGTCTCTTCCTATTCTCATGCGGTGGAGATCGGAAACAGCTGTGTCCTGATCGGGGAGCGCATCAACCCGACCGGAAAGGCAAGATTGAAACAGGCGCTTCGCGACAATGACATTGAATTCATTTTACAGGAAGGACTGCGCCAGGAAGCGTGCGGCGCGCACCTTCTCGATGTCAACGTAGGGCTTCCGGAAATCGATGAGCCGTCGATGATGCTGCGGGTTATGACGGAGCTGCAAAGCATCATTGACCTTCCGCTGCAGATTGACACCGCAGACCCGGCGACGATGGAGTGTGCGCTTCGCCACTACAACGGGAAGGCGATGGTCAACTCGGTAAACGGAAAAGAAGAAGTGATGGGGCAGATCTTCCCGCTTGTAAAAAAATACGGCGGTGTCGTCGTGGCGCTTTTGCTGGATGAAAACGGCATCCCCCAGACGGCACAAGGGCGGATTGAGATTGCAAAAAAGATTTTGAAACGGGCGGTGCAATATGGACTTGACCCGGGCGATCTCGTCTTTGACGGACTTTGCATGACCATCAGCTCGGACAGCCGCGCTGCGCTTGTGACACTGGAAACGCTTCGCCTCATCCGGGAAGAACTGCACGGAAAGTCCATCCTTGGCGTCTCAAATGTTTCC
>CASGAH010000094.1 GCA_949299375.1 uncultured Eubacteriales bacterium
GGTAATAATACTTATTGGGGATAAAGGTCGGAGGCGTAAGCCGCTTGCACGACTGGGCAGTTACAAGCCCATTCCCTTTAGGGGATGGGTAGTTGACAGGAAGGATCTGAGTTAACACGACAGGGAATTTTCCTGTTCTGGCTGCTCGGATGCGGGAAAACAGAAGAAACAAAAGAAAAAATGAAAAGAATCCGATCAAAAAACAAAAAATATGCGAAAAGAAAAAAAGGGCTTGCATTCTCTGAGGAAATATAGCAAAATATCAGGTAGAAAGCGAAGGATTCAGAAGGAGATTTGGACGATTTGATCCGCAGATGTATTCCACCTTCTGGAAAACTTGTGCGAAATCCTCAGAAAGGACAAAGGTAATACGACGATGAAATATGGCCATTTTGACAATGAGAAGCGGGAGTATGTCATTGATCGGGTTGACTTGCCGGTATCATGGACCAATTATCTGGGCGTGGAAGATTTGTGTGCGGTTGTGAACCACACAGCGGGGGGATATTTGTTTTATCAATCCCCGGAATATCACAGAATCACCCGTTTCCGCCCGAATGGGATTCCGATGGATCGGCCGGGGCATTATGTGTACATCAGGGACAACGACACAGGGGAGTATTGGACCATCTCCTGGCAGCCGGTTGGCAAATCGCTGGAGCGCGCGAAGTATACGTGCCGTCACGGTCTTTCGTATTCCATTTATGAGTGTGATTACAATGGAATTGAGGCGAGCCAGCGTCTGTCGATTCCTCTGGGAGACCCGGTAGAGTTGTGGGATGTTGTATTGAGAAATAAAGAAGACAGACTGAGGAACTTGAGTGTATTCAGCTACTGTGAATTTTCTTTTCATCATATTTCCATAGACAATCAGAATTTTCAGATGAGTATGTACTGCTCCGGATCTTCCTACGACAAGGGAGTGATAGAGTACGATCTGTTTTATGAAGAGTTTGGCTTCCAATATATGACCTGCAGCGAGCAGCCGGATGGATATGACTGTGTGAGAGACTGCTTTATTGGAAGTTACCGCACGGAAGACAATCCGAAGGCAGTGGAGGAAGGCGTGTGTACGTCCTCGGAAGAGCTTGGAAACAACCACTGCGGTGTACTTCAGAAGAACATTACCCTGGCTCCGGGCGAACAATTTCGTCTGATTTATATGCTTGGGGAAGGAAACCGTGAAGAGGGATTGAGAATCCGGGAGAAATACAGCGACCTGGAAGCAGTGGATGAGGCGTACAGAGCGCTTGCCGCGTACTGGGACAATAAGCTGAACAAGCTTCAGATTCATACTCCGAATGAAGGCATGAATACGCTGATCAACACATGGACATTGTACCAGTCGGAGATCAATGTTATGTTTTCCCGCTTTGCCTCCTTCATTGAGGTGGGAGGAAGAGTCGGACTCGGATACCGCGATACCGCGCAGGATTCCATGACGGTTCCGCATTCGAACCCGGAAAAATGCAAGGAGCGAATTCGACAGCTGTTAAATGGTCTGGTCAGTGAGGGATATGGACTCCACCTGTTCCAGCCAGAATGGTTCTCCAAAGACGAGAAGAAAAAGAAGCCTTTCAAATCTCCGACTGTTATTCCGGAGACGAACAAGGCAGACATCATTCACGGTCTGAAAGACGCATGCTCTGACGATGCGCTCTGGCTTGTACCGTCGATTGTGGAGTACATAAAAGAAACCGGAGAAACCAGTTTTGCATATGAGACAATTCCATATGCAGACAAAGGGGAGGATACAGTCTATGAACATATGAAGTGCATCCTCGACTTTTCCGCAAGACAGGTCGGCGCCACAGGAATCTGCAAAGGGCTTCGTGCGGACTGGAACGACTGCCTGAATCTGGGCGGCGGCGAGAGTGCTCTTGTCTCCTTCCTGCACTACTGGGCATTGGAGAATTTCATTGAGCTTGCAGAATTTCTCGGAGAAAAGGAAGATGCGGCGAAGTACAGAAGCCTGGCAGACCATGTAAAAGCGGTGTGCGACAAAGAATTGTGGGACGGCGACTGGTACATCAGAGGAATCACAAAGAACGGGCGCAAAATTGGAACGAAGCAGGACAAGGAAGGCCGGGTTCACCTGGAATCCAATTCCTGGGCGGTGCTGTCCGGCGCGGCGGATCCGGAGAAAGGGAAAAAGGCGATGGACAGCGTGGACCGCTATCTGTATACGCCGTATGGCCTTATGCTGAACGCGCCGTCGTTTACCGTACCAGATGATGACATTGGATTTGTCACAAGGGTATATCCGGGATTGAAAGAAAACGGTTCTATTTTCTCCCATCCCAATCCATGGGCGTGGGCTGCAGAGTGCAAACTCGGCAGAGGAGACCGGGCGATGAAGTTCTACAATGCGCTCTGCCCGTACTATCAGAACGACAAGATTGAGATTCGTCAGTCAGAGCCGTACTCCTATTGTCAGTTTATCATGGGAAAAGATCACACGGCGTTTGGCCGTGCCCGTCACCCATTCATGACGGGATCCGGCGGATGGTCTTATTTCAGTGCGACGCGATATATGCTGGGAATTCGTCCTCAGTTTACACACCTGGAGATGGATCCCTGTATTCCGGCGGACTGGAAAGGGTTTGAAGCTGTTCGGGTTTGGAGAGGTGCACAATTCTCCATTACAGTAGAAAATCCGGACGGTGTGATGAAAGGCGTGAAGTGTTTGTACCTGGATGGAGAACTAGTGCAAAAGATTGCGCAGCAGGCGCCGGGAAGCCATCATGAAGTGCGCGTCGTGATGGGCTAAAATGAGAGAGCGTCGAGACAAAACGGGGACGAAGATTCTGTTTGGAGGGAGAAAACCATGATAAAGTTTGGAACGGGTGGTTGGAGAGCAATTATTGGAGATGAATTTATTAAGAGCAACATTCAGCAGCTGGCGTATGCGATGTGCTGTAAGATCAAAGCAGAAGGGGTACAAAACGAGCCGGTTGTGATTGGGTATGACCGGAGGTTCCTGTCCAAGGAATCGATGCAATGGGCGGCGATTGTCTTTGCGGCAGAGGGGATTCAGACGCTTCTTGTCAACAAATCTTCACCGACTCCGCTCATCATGCATTACATGATGAAGCATGAGATGCCATATGGTATGATGGTGACGGCAAGCCACAACCCTGCGATCTACAATGGAATCAAAGTGTTTACAAAAGGCGGCCGGGATGCGGATGAGCATCAGACTGCCGATGTGGAGCGCTACATTGCAAAGGTGGAGGGAATGGCGATTCCGGAGATGGAATACAGCAAGGCGAAAGAAGCAGGGCTGATTCAGGAGATTTATCCGCTGAATGACTATCTGGACGATATTCTTGCGGCGGTAGACATCAAGGCCATCCGGGAGGCAGGCCTGCGCGTTGCCATCGACCCGCTGTATGGAGTGGGAGATACGTCCCTGAAAACCATTTTGATGTCTGCCCGGTGTGATGTCTTCTCCATCCACGACCGGCATGACACGCTGTTTGGCAGCAATCTTCCGGCGCCAAATGAGTCAACGCTGCGGCCGCTGCAAAATCATGTGCTGGACAAGGGCTGTGACATCGGCCTTGCCACCGATGGTGATGCGGACCGGATTGGCATTATCGATGACCAGGGACGCTTCCTGCATCCGAATGACATTCTTGTGCTGCTGTATTATTACCTTGTAAAATACAAGGGCTGGCATGGACCGGTTGTCCGGAATCTCGCAACGACGCACATGCTTGACAGAGTGGCGGAAGCGTTTGGGGAGAAGTGTTATGAAGTTCCGGTAGGATTCAAATATATTTCCGCAAAAATGAGTGAGACCGATGCCATTTTGGGCGGTGAATCATCCGGAGGACTGACGGTAAAAGGACACATTCACGGAAAGGACGGCGTCTATGCCGCAGCGCTTTTGGTTGAGATGATTGCTGTTGCCAAAAAACCGCTCTCGAAGATCTATGCGGATATTGAGGCGGAGTGCGGAACGATTCATATGGAGGAGCGGGATTATAAGTTCTCATTGGAGAAAATGGCGCAGATGCAGAAGACGCTGATGGAGGAGAGAAAGGTTCCTGCGCTTCCCTTTGCGATCGATCATGTCTCGTATCTGGACGGATGCAAAGTGTACTTCCAAAACGGAGGATGGGTTATTGCCAGATTTTCCGGGACAGAGCCTCTGCTGCGCATTTTCTGTGAAATGCCCTCAGAGGAAGAGGCAAAGCGCGTGATTGCCATTTACGAAAAGTTCCTGGATCTGTGAGAAGAGACGAGATAAAAAGAAGAAATGTGGGAAAAGCTATGCTGTGTCATCGATGAGAGGGCAGGGCATGGCTTTTTGCCATGGTATCAGAGTCAAACGGTCATGCATGACTTGCTTACATGGCAATCGTGATACCGGATCAACATCATATCATATAGAATGGGCGGACAGCGAAGGCTGTGAGAAGGGAAATTGTATGCTGCGTAGGGATGGAACAAAGACAAACTGGGAGGAAAAGAGAAAGCGGATGCTGGATCTTCTGGAGGTTGGACGGGGAGAGGATCGGATCAGCCGGGGGTATGATGTCCTAAATACGATGATGATTGTAATCAACATCGTTGTCAGTATAATGGAGACATTCGAGCAATTGCAGAGTCAATACGGAGGGCTGTTTGCTGTCATTGAGTTTATTACAGTCTTGTTTTTTTCTGTGGATTATGTACTGCGAGTCTGGACTGCTAAATTTTTGTATCCGCGTCTGAGCGAGAAGAAGGCCATTTGGAAATATGTTTGTTCGGTGGCGGGAATCATTGACCTGCTCTCTTTTCTGCCGTATTATCTGCCTATGTTCTTCCCGTCCGGCGTGGTCGCTTTCCGGATGTTTCGGATTGCCCGGATTTTCAGGCTCTTTCGAATCAATGCGTATTACGACTCTCTCAACATCATTGCGGAAGTTATTGCGAGCAAAGGGCAGCAGCTTCTGTCGTCTGCGTTTATCCTCTTCATTCTGATGGTGGCTTCCAGCCTCTGCATGTACAGCCTGGAGTACGAGACGCAGCCGGAAGTATTTCGGGATGCTTTCTCTGGAATTTGGTGGTCGGTGTCTACGCTTTTGACCGTGGGATATGGGGACATTTATCCTGTCACATTTCTTGGGAAACTGTTTGGCATTCTGATTACGTTTCTCGGCGTCGGGATGGTGGCGATTCCGACCGGTATCATTTCCGCTGGATTCGTAGATCAGTACTCCAAGATCAAGCGGATGAGCGAATACGCGAATGAAGAAGAGATCCATTTTATAAAGATCCACCTCGGAAAGAAAGATCGGTGGGTGAACCAGCAAATTAAGGATCTGGGTCTTCCCCACGGCGTCATTGTGGCGGTGATCCAGCGGGGGGATGATGTTGTTGTTCCCCGCGGAGATGTAGAACTTCTGGCGGGGGATACAGTTGTGCTGGGAGCGGAATCGTTTGGAGAGGACGAACACATTGAGCTGAAGGAGATCGTCTTAAAGGAGCAAAACCCATGGAAGGGACAGCGAATCTGTGAGATTGACATTTCCCGCCTCTCTGTGATTGTCATGGTGAAGCGGCGCGGAAGGATTTTGATTCCGAGCGGCGATACGACACTTCTGGAGGGAGATAAAGTTGTGATGTATACCAAAACGAGGATTCCCTTTGCCAACCGAATTGAAGTATAGAGGAGTTCAGGCATAGCCAAATTCAGGTATAAAAGAGAACAGCCGGACAGGGAGCAAATTCCCCGTCCGGCTCTTTTTTTGATACTTCCCT
>CASGAH010000095.1 GCA_949299375.1 uncultured Eubacteriales bacterium
TTCTCTGAAATATTCTCTTTATTTGTTAGAATTTTCGAGGTTGGTTATACTGTTTTCAAGGTTCTGTTCTGGCCGCCGCAGGTTTTGTTCTTCCCCTTCACGCGGCGACTTCATGATATTACCACATCCCATTTTGTTTGTCAACTGTTTTTTTTTGTTTTTTTCAACTTTTTTCGCGCGGGTTTGATTGCAAAATCAAACCCGCTGCATTTGCTCTGTTGTTCAACGCTTACGGCCATTTAGGACAGGGTTGAGAAAACCCAGAGTATTTTTGCCCCCTCGGCTCTCGTTGCCAGATGGCTAGGATAGAGTCTGCCGTCATTTCCGCTGATGATCTGCTCTGCAGCCGCCCATCGCATGGCATCCTCTGCCCAGTCTGAGACGGCACTGCTGTCTGCAAAGGCGCTCAAATCCGACTGCGCCGACACGTCGAGACCACACTGCATTCCATAGCGGTACAGCATCGCAATGAGCTGTTCTCTTGTCACGTTCTGTCCAACGCCAAACAGTCCCGATCCAATCCCTGCTGTGACCTGGTTTTCCCATGCCCATGCCACCGCCTGGGAATAGTACGCTCCTTCGGATACATCTGTAAAGCAGGTTTGTCCGCTTGTTTCCGGTTCCCCCGCCATGCGGTACAAAATTGTCACAACCATCTCGCGCGTCATCTCCTCGTGCGGGGAAAACGTTGTGTCTGATGTTCCGTTCATCCATCCGGCCTCACAGACAAGACGGACAAATTCATAAAACCAGTCGTCCTGGCTCACATCGGAAAACAGCGGTGTGTCCGGAAGCGAATTGCCCGGCTGACGAATGACATCCAGGGTATATCGGCGCACATCCCCCGTCTGTGCTGTGACCGTCAATTCGATTCTGTTTGAGCCCTCCGCAAGCGCATATGTCCCTGTTCCGGAGAGCTGCGCGGTGTCAGAGCAGGTCGTCGCCGAGACAGACAGCGATGTGCAGGAATTTGGTACTTCCAGCAGATAGGAGAGTGTCTGATACGAAAATGCGATCTCATACGCTCCATCCTGAATGAGAATGGAGGACAGGTAGTTGTTCGGGTTGCTGTCATCTACCGGCAGCGGGCACAGATTTTCCGGCATGTTTTCGTAGACCGGGATTTTAAAAACAAAATTGCTCTCCAGCATATCCATGCCTATGTACGCTTTCCGAACTGTCTTCGCCTCCATGCTTGGTGCAATGAGCGCCTGCATATACTGATGGTAGTAGAGGCCATTGTACGTTCCATCCACATCGAATTTCTGCAGGTACAGCGTATCCTGATTTTTCATGATGTAGTTGGAGGCAAGGATCAGTGCGCCTCCCCGAATGGAGAGATACGGCGTTGTCCACCCCTCTTCTTTCGCCTTCTTCATCGCGTTGTGAACGATTTCCTCGTGCGTCGAGCCGGTTGCCCGGATATTGAAATAATTGTAGTATCCCTCATATCCTTCTACTGTGCCGGATGTCATATCGGAGCCATTTGCCCCCTGTTCCTGCCTGCATCGGCTGGCCAGCATGATCGGGCTGACATTGTACTCACTCCCGATCTCGACAAACACTTCCGCATATGTCTTTCCGCCGGAGCCTTCCGCAACCGCATTCCCCATGAACGTATTCTGAAGAACGTGTTCCACCGCCGACACTGTATGCTGGTCTTCCCGGTAGGACAAAAGCTCGTACATAAAGATGGCGTCTTCTGTTATGAAATTGCGCGGATCCAGATAATACATCACCGCCGCGCGGGAGGCCTGCACCCAGTTTGCCCCGGACATCGCCACCCAGGTATCGGTCAGCCAGTCATAGCACCCTTCCTCCATCGATTTCATGGAGACGACGCTGGAGGAGGAGACAAGATTTCTCTCTATGACCGACTCCCCCTCTACAACTTCCTCCCACGTAAGTCCTGTCTCAAAGGGGACAAAAATCCATTCCGGATGATGCTCGTGGAGCGCTTCGATGAGCTGCTGGTAGTCCTCCGGGAAGAGCGCCAGGTTTTCTTCATAGATTCCCTTTTCCTGCACCTCCCCCGACGGCTCATAGACCGTATAATACGCCAGTTCCTCTGCGGGGATATACCCCTCATATCCTTTGTCCGCATCTCCCCAGATAATCTGGTGCCAGGTGTGATTTTCCTCGTCTGTTATCGTTTGAATGACTTGTACAACCGTATCCCCGGCAATGCGCGTCTGCGCGGCATCCATCTCTGGTGTCTCATACACCGTCCGGACGCGCTCATTGCCGCCTTCCGACAGCTGCTTATTTGCAGCGGGAAATACCGCTGCAAATACCGCCGCATTTCCCGCTGCGGTCAGCTGACATACCGCAAGCAGTGCAACCACAGCCGCGGCCGCCCGTTTTCTCCATTTTCTCTCCATCAGCACAATGCCTCCATTTCATCCAGCAATGTTTCAAACAAGTCGAGCGCTTTTTGAACCGGTTCCGGGGAAGTCATGTCCACGCCGGCGACTTTCAGCTCATCGATCGGATCCATCGATCCGCCCGTCTTTAAGAAACGCTTGTATGCTTCCACGGCCTTGTCTCCCTCCTCCAAAATCTGAGAGGACAGTGCGATGGCAGCGGAGAAGCCGGTCGCGTATTGATATACATAAAACGGCGTATAGAAATGAGGAATTCTTGCCCATTCAAGCGCAATCTCTTCGTCGGACACCATTTCCTCCCCGAAGTAGAATTGGTTGAGCTCGCGGTACGTGCGGTTTAATGTCTCCGCTGTCAGCGTCTCCCCTCCTTCGACTTTGCGGTGACAGATCCGTTCGAATTCCGCAAACATCGTCTGACGGTAGAGCGTCCCCTTAAACGACTCCAGGAAATGATTGATCAGCGCCTTTTTCTCAGTCTGATCGGTCGACTTTGCGAGCATATCCCGAATCAGAAGCGCCTCATTGCAGGTGGAGGCCACCTCTGCCACGAAAATCCGATATCCGGAATAGACATACGGCTGCGCAGAATTGGAGTAATAGCTGTGAAGCGCATGTCCCATCTCGTGTGCCAGTGTAAACACATGGTCAAGTGTTCCCTTATAGTTCAGCAGAACATACGGATGCGATTCATAGCAGCCCCAGGAATATGCGCCGCTTCGTTTTCCCTCATTTTCATACACATCAATCCAGCGGTTGTCAAATCCCTCCTGAAGATGTGACACATACTCCTCTCCCAGCGGTTTGAGTCCCTCTTTTACGATCGACTTTGCCTCCTCAAAGGAATATTGTTTTGTGTACTCCTGCACAAGAGGAACGTACACATCGTACATATGCAGCTGATCTACGCCGAGTATTTTTTTCCGGAGCGCCACATAGCGGTGCATCAGATGGATATTTTTGTGAACCGTGTCGATCAGCTGATCGTACACAATCTCCGGCACATTCGGTCCGTCCAGATGATACGCCCTTGTGGAAGGATATTTCCTGGCGCGGGCATAAAATAAATCCTGGCGGATGTTGGAGTAAAACAGACTGGCAAACAGGTTTTGGAACTGCCGGTAGGTGCCGTACATGGACTCGAAGGACGCCTTCCGCACTGCCCGGTCAGGATTCTCCTGAAGGGGGACAAACGTTCCGTGCGTCACCGGAAGTTCTCTCTTCCGGGCGTCAAAAACCGGAGGAAATTTGAGATCGGCGTTGTTGACCATCTGATACGCGGTTGAGGCGGCGTCGGTCACATCGCCGGCCAGTGCCAGGATGGATTCCTCCTTCTGCCCCAGCGTATGCGCATTCCGGCGAAGCATTTCCTCAATCACCCTCTGATAAAAGCGCAGCTCCTCCGATTCGTCCAGCATCCGGCGAAGCATTTCCTCCCCCGTCTGCAGTATTTCCGGTTCCAGGAAAGAGAGCTTGGCGTTGGCTTTCACCGCAAGTCCCTTCACCCGCATCGCCAGGTCCTGGCTGTGGCTGTCCGATGTATCCTGATCAAGTTTCTGATGGGAATAGACCATCAGCTTTCTAAGCCGCATGGCAAGCCGGTAATTCCAGTCCAGCGCAGCCTTCATCCGGTCAGCATCTGTTCCGATCGTGCCCATCCACTCCGAAGCCTGTTCCATCTCTTTTTCTGCTCTCTGAAAGTCTTCCTCCCACGCGTTTTCTGTGGCATAAATATCCTCCAGCTTCCATGTGTCTTCTTCTCTCACCTGAGAACGTTTCACAATTTCTTTCATTTCCCCTCATTTCCGCGAATGTTTCGCTTTCTTCTTGATTCTCTATCATTTGTTTTTCCGGATTGATTCTTCCCCATACCATTGTATCAAAATCTCCCGAAAATGCAATCCTCATTGTCCCGCATTTTCCTGCTATTTGTTTCCACTTCGCCATTTTCCGTATAAATCAATTTAAAACAGTGCATCATTACCATATCAGTCGCTTCACACAGAGGAGGTTTATTATGGCACTTTACAAAGTGGATCTCTGCGGCGTCAATACCGCAAAGCTGCCTTTACTGAAAAATGAGGAGAAGGAAGCCCTATTTCAGCGCATTCTGGCCGGGGACAAAAAAGCCAGGGAAGAGTACATCAAAGGCAACTTGCGGCTCGTGTTGAGCATCATCCAGCGTTTCTCCGGGAATGGTGAGAATGCGGACGATTTGTTTCAAATCGGATGCATCGGCCTGATGAAAGCCGTGGATCATTTCGATGTCTCTCAAAATGTGCGCTTCTCCACTTATGCGGTTCCCATGATTATTGGGGAAATCCGCCGTTATCTGCGGGACAACAATGCCATCCGTGTCTCCCGCTCCCTGCGGGATACCGCCTACAGGGCAATCTGCGCAAGGGAACAGCTGACGAAGGCCAATGACCGGGAACCAACCATCCTGGAAATTGCCAAAGAAGTGGGAATCAGCAAGGAGGAAGTCGTCTTTGCCCTCGATGCCATCCAAAGTCCGGTGAGTCTGTATGAGCCGGTATACAATGACGGCGGAGACACCCTGTACGTGATGGACCAGATCAGCGACAAGAAAAACAGAGAAGAGAAATGGGTCCAGGACATCGCCCTAAACGATGCCTTGAGCCGCCTTTCCAAGCGGGAGCGCGGCATCATCGAGATGCGCTTTTTTGAGGGAAAGACGCTGACCACCACCTGCGTGGACTCGGTGCTGCTCTGGTCCTCTCTGTCCCGCGGCAGCGCCCCGCCCGGAGAGCTGCTGCGCCAGTGGCAGGCGGTGTCGGACCGGCTGGTCTACCGGGCCAATGAAGCTTCCCAGTTGCCCTACACCTTCACCTCCTCCCACGGGGACAGCACCTACTATGTCCCCCTCTCCGACGGCGTTACCATGGCCTACGCCTACTCCTATCACCCCCTGTACCTGATCGTGGAGGACCTGTGGCCCACCGCCCTGTTTACCCTCCTGGCCGCCGTCGCCATGGCCCTCTTTACCGACCACCGCCAGCGCAAAGCCCTCCAGCGGGAGCGGGACTTCGCCCGGGCGGCGGCCCATGAGCTAAAAACCCCCCTGGCCGTCCTCCGGGCCCACGCCGAGGCCCTGCAAGAGGACATCGCCCCGGAGAAGCGGGGGCAGTATCTGGACGTGGTCCTCTCGGAGAGCGACCGCATGACCGCCCTGGTGGGCCGCCT
>CASGAH010000096.1 GCA_949299375.1 uncultured Eubacteriales bacterium
CATTACAACAACCGGGATCACAGAAAGATTCTTGTCATTGACGGAAAGACGGCATTTACCGGAGGGGTGAATCTGTCAGATGAGTACATCAACCGGAAGGAAGTGTGCGGACACTGGAAAGATACCGGCGTAATGATTCAGGGAGATGCCGTTAAAAGTTTTACATTGATGTTTCTTCAAATGTGGAACATCACAGAATACAAACAAGACTACTCCAAATATTTAAATATCCCGCGAGAGTCCATCGCACGGGCAGGCGGATTTGTCATGCCCTACGGCGACAGCCCACTGGACGGGGAAAATGTCGGTGAAATGGTCTATCTGGATCTCATCAACCGCGCAAAGCGCTTCGTCCACATCGCAACGCCGTACCTGATTCTCGACCATGAGATGGTGACCGCGCTGACGTTCGCCGCCAAACGGGGGGTAGAGGTGATCATTTTGATGCCGCATATCCCGGATAAAAAGTATGCATTTGCTTTGGCAAAAACGTATTATCCGGAACTGATTCGGGCGGGCGTCTGCATTTATGAATATACGCCCGGCTTTGTCCATGCGAAGGTGATGGTGGCAGATGACCAGGAGGCGACCGTCGGCACCGTAAATTTCGACTACCGCAGCCTGTACCTTCACTTTGAATGCGGGGCATACTTCTATGACAACCCGGCTGTCCATGATGTGGAGGCCGATTTCCAGGAAACGCTCCGCAAGAGCCAGCGCATCACGCAGGAAGACTGCGCCCGGGAGAAATTCAGAGTCAAGGCGGCCGGGCGGCTGCTGCGGCTTCTGGCGCCTCTGATGTGAGAACAAATTTTTAGAATTTGTCGGGTTTGTTTCGCGTCTTTTTCGTTTCCAGACACAAAATCGACACAATTAAATGCTAGATTGGGGAAAATAGAACCGAGCTTTCAGCTCGGTCCGAACGGAAAGA
Organism: uncultured Eubacteriales bacterium; assembly: GCA_949299375.1. Classification (GTDB taxonomy): domain Bacteria; phylum Bacillota; class Clostridia; order Lachnospirales; family Lachnospiraceae; genus UBA2942. The sequence continues at coordinate 932 of CASGAH010000096.1, forward strand.
AAGGATAGTTATGAGAGAGAAATTAAGACGCTGGATGCAGGGCCGCTATGGGATGGACGAGTTTGGCAACTTCCTTGTGTGGACGACGCTTGTGTTGATGATTGTCAATCTGTTTGCGGGGGTCTGGGTAATCTACTGGATTGCCATTGCACTGTTGTTTTTTTCCTACAGCCGGGTGCTGTCCAGAAATTATGCCCGCTGCAGCGCACAAAACCGGTGGTATCTGAATCGCACCAGAAAAATACGGGAGCTGTTTTCAAAGGCATCTTCGCGCCGCATGATGCGCAGGCAGTACCACATTTATACGTGCAAGCAGTGCAGACAAAAAATTCGCATTCCCAAAGGGAAAGGAAAAATTATTGTAACCTGTCCGAAGTGCAAACATGAATTTGTAAAAAAGAGCTAGGCCGGCAAGAGGGAAGAGGAATGTTTGGATATGTGGTTGTCAACAAGCCGGAATTGAAAATCCGGGAGTTTGAGACGTACCGCTCGTATTACTGCGGTCTGTGCAAAACGCTCCAGAAGACATACGGCATAAGCGGGAGAATGGCGCTCAGCTATGACATGACATTTCTTGTCATGCTGCTGACGGGTCTCTACGAGCCGGAGGAAGAGAAAAAAACGTGCAGATGTCTGCTGCATCCGACGCAGCAGATTTCGGTATGCCAAAACGAGATGACAGAGTACGCAGCAGATATGACCGTGCTTTTGGCGAGGCAGAAATGTCTGGACGACTGGAGCGATGAGAGAAAGCTTACGGGCGGCATCGGCGCCGGACTGCTTCGGAAATCGTATGAGAAAGCTGCACTTCGCCATCCCCAAAAAGCGCAGGCGGTGGAGCGGTGTATGAAACAGACACGGGAAGCCGAAGCGAGAGGGGAGACGAATGCGGATGTTTTGGCGGGAATTTCCGGGGAGATGATGGCAGAGCTGTTTGTCTGCACCGAGGACGAGTGGCAGGAAGAGCTGAGACAGATGGGATATCATCTCGGCAAATTTATTTATTGGATCGATGCATACGACGATCTGGAACAAGATCTCAAGTCTGGATGCTTTAACCCTTTCCAGAACATATGCAGAGAGGAATGGTTTGAGGAGTGGATTTCTGACGTTCTGATGATGACGGCCGCCTCGTGCGCGAACGCCTTTGAAAAGCTTCCCATTCTCAAACATCTTGAAATTTTAAGAAACATTATATATTCCGGCATATGGACACGCTTCGCATCCGGAGCGAAAAGGAGGAATGGGAATGAGAGATCCATATGAAGTGCTTGGAGTTTCCAGAGACGCTTCCAGCGAAGAGATCAAAAAGGCCTACCGCAATCTCTGCAAAAAATATCATCCGGATAATAACATAAACAATCCAAACCGGGCGCAGGCGGAAGAACGGTTCAAGGAAGTCCAGAATGCCTACAAAGCGATCGTGGACGGAACGGCCCGTGAACGGACGGGAGAAAACGGCTACGGCTACGGATATGGAAGCCCGTTTGGCAGTTACTCCGGCAGCTATGGCAGTCAGGGATACGGCAGCCAGAGCCGCCAGACAGAAAATGATAAAGAAACGACGTACCTAAATGCGGCGCTCAACTACATTCGCAGCCGCCATTATGAGGAGGCGCTCCGCGTGCTCGGAGAGATTCCCCAATGCAGTACAAGGTGGTACTACATGAGCGCAATGGCAAATGCGGGCATGGGAAACCAGGCGACAGCACTTGAACACTGTAAGATCGCAGTATCCCGCGAACCGGGCAATCTGGAGTATCAGCAGCTTCTTCATCAGCTGCAGAGCCAGAGCCAGTGGTATGCGGGAATGGGCAACCTGTATGGAAGACCGGATCTGCAGATGGATTCCATGTGCATGAGAGTCTGCTGCAGCATGATGGTCTGCAATATGTGCTACGGAGGAATCTGCTGCCTGTAGCCCCAAGAAACATCCGACCGGGAAAATCTCCTTCGATGCGGTGCCTTGGCTTGTTTTTGGGGTCCCTATTTTTTAAAAATATGGAAATAAATATTTTTTTAAAATTTTTCAAAAAACGGTTGACAATTTTTCTTCCGTGTTGTATAATACAGCATGTAATCGAGGTGTGGCTCAGCTTGGTAGAGCGCTGCGTTCGGGACGCAGAGGTCGCAAGTTCAAATCTTGTCGCCTCGATTCTTCCAAGGCTTGTTGGTCAAGGGGTCAAGACGCCGCCCTCTCACGGCGGAATCAGGGGTTCGATTCCCCTACAAGCTGCTGCCGGAGACAGGAAGCAATCTCCATCTCCTTCAAAAAAGAGACGACGCAAAAATGCGGCCGTCTCTTTTTTGTGTGCCCGGAGGGCATCCAACGGATCGCAGATCATACGATCCGTTGGATGCAAAACATATAGCTGTTTCTGTGTGAAAGCGCAATCTTCCCTCTATCCGATTCGGTCCGCTTTGGACGAATCGAGAGGCTGCGGCACAGCGTTTCTTTTTTGACATTTCAATTTGCTGAGTTCGACTTTTTTTCGCCCGATCGAAACACTGTATTTTTCCTTTTCTTTTAGACAGAGCGCCTCAGAGATCTGTTCTCCTTCTTCCAGGCGAATGGCACGGACACCGATGGAGAGCCGTTTGAGAAGGCTGACTTCGGAGCGCTTAAAATGAAGCGCCCGGTTTTGATCGGTGAGGAGATAGATTTCCTCCTGAAGCGGTTCCTCCAGCGTGACGGAAAAGAGCGAGTCGCCTTCGCCGAGTTTTGTCGCGAGCAACGTCTTTTTGGATGTCTCAAATTGTCCGGCCCCGGTCCGCTTGATCCATCCGTTTCGTGTGAGAAACAGAAACGTTTTCCCGGATGCAGCAGCGGCATCGACGATGAGAAGGATTGTCTCCTCGCCGCTGGAGTAATTGCTGATGTTTTCCAGAGGGATTCCCTTGTCTTTTCCTTTCCCGAAGGGAATGTCCGAGCTTTTGATCTGGTGAAGAAGTCCTTTGTCTGTGAACACCCAAAGCCTAGAGGCGCTTGTACAGGGAACCACTTGCCGGTTTTCCTGGCGAAGCGTCTCCTCATTTTTGTCAAACAGTCCCCGCTCCATCAGCTTTGCGTACCCGAAACGGTTCATCAGAAAAACAGCCGGAATTTCGGGCAGCGGTGTCTCCTCGAATACCGCTTCCTGTGCATCCTGGATTTCTGTTTTCCGGGGGAGGGCGTAAGCCTTTCGGATGCGGTTTAAGTCGTCTTCTATGACGCGCAGCATATTTTTGCGGCTCTCCAGAATCGATTCGTATTTGCGGATGTTGGAGAGCGTTTTTTTGTAGGACTGCTGGAGCGCCAAAATTTCCAGTCCGATGAGTTTCCCGAGGCGCAGCTCCAAAATGGCGGTCGCCTGGGCGGGGGAAAAGTGAAGCGCGGATGCCTGTCTGCGCGACTCCTCGGATTTTAGCTGAATGGAATCGGTTTTTCCGGTTGTGAGACATGCCTTTGCTGCGGCCAGGTTTTTGCTTCCCCGAATGATTTCGATGATGAGGTCGATGAGATCGACGGCCTGGATCAGTCCCTCCTGAATCTCTTTTTTCTCCAGCTCTTTCTCAAGAAGCGTGTTGTATTTGCGGGTGTTAAGCGCAACCTGAAAGTCCAGGCTGCATTTGAGAATCTGCCGCAGCCCAAGAACTTCCGGCTTCCCATTGACAATGGCAAGCATATTGACGCCAATCGTGTCCTCCAGCTTTGTTTTCTTGTAAAGTCCCTGCAAAATCTTTTCCGCATCTGCGCCTTTGCGAAGCTCCAGGACAATGCGCACCCCCTCTTTGGAGGACTGGTTTAAGATGTCGGTGATATCGGGGAGTGTCCGGTTTTCCGCCAGCTCTGCGACATCGCTCAGAAATTTACCGATGTTGGCGCCGATCATTGAATAGGGAATTTCCGTGATGACAATTCGATCTTTGTCGATTTTTCGTCTGCCGTATTCGATTTCTGCGCGGCCGCGCAGTCGGATGCGCCCTTTTCCGGTCTCATAAATCTCTTCCAGATCCGATTGGTTGATGACAATGCCTCCGGTTGGAAAATCCGGCCCTTTTAAGACCGACAAAAGCTGGGCGGTTGTCGCCTCAGGGTTGTGCAGATACAGCTTCATGGCGTCGATGACTTCCCCGAGATTGTGGGTGGGCACAGATGTTGTCATTCCGACCGCGATTCCCTCGGAGCCGTTTACGAGAAAGTTGGGAATGCGGACCGGAAGAACTTCGGGCTCTTTCTCTGTCTCATCAAAGTTGGAGACAAAATCGACAACGCCCTTGTCCAGATCGGCTAGGTAGACGTCCTGTGTAAATTGTTTGAGGCGGGATTCCGTGTAGCGCATGGCGGCGGCCTCGTCCCCCTCGATGGAGCCGAAATTGCCGTGGCCGTCCACAAGCGCCATTCCTTTCTTGAAATCCTGCGCCAGCACAACAAGGGCGTCGTAAATGGAAGCGTCTCCGTGCGGGTGATATTTTCCCATCGTATCGCCCACGATGCGGGCGGATTTTCTGTGCGGTTTGTCGGAATTGAGCCCCAGCTCGTTCATCGCGTAGAGAACGCGCCGCTGTACCGGCTTTAATCCGTCGCGTATGTCCGGCACCGCCC
>CASGAH010000097.1 GCA_949299375.1 uncultured Eubacteriales bacterium
GTTCATACACTGTAACAGGCAGTAATGGGGGAGGTTGCTTTGAAAGAAAAAATCAGATTCTTGAGTGTGATGAAATATGCCGGAGCCTATGTTGCGCTGGAAATCGGATCCGGATTTGCCACGGGACAGGAAATTCTGCAGTTTTACACTTCCTATGGAGTTATGAGTACAGGCGCAGCTCTGGTCAGCATGGTACTGTTTGCATGGGCGGGAGGCAGTATTATGAAGCTGGGGCATGAGGCCGGAGCTGCAGGCGCAGAGAAACCGTATCAGCTTCTCTGCGGCAGAGTTTTGGGGACCTTTTACGAATACTTTGTACTCTTTTATCTCTTTGCAGTGCTGGCGGTGATGATCTCCGGCGCAGGGGCAGCCGCTCAGGAATATTGGGGGTTCAGCTATTATACGGGGGGACTGGTGATGGCGCTGCTTGTATTTTCTGCCTTTGCCTTTGGTCTGGAAAAGCTGATCGACATTGGCAGCTACCCGGTTGTTCCGGTTTTGGAATGGCTGCTTCAAGACAAATCGACCAAAAGGAATATTATCTGGGCAACAGACACTTATGAGGAATTTGGTGAAGGGTTCACAGATAAAGTGCAGATGAACGCCAGCTCACTGCTGCGACACCCCGATCTGATCCGTCCCCGCATACAAAAATCCCAGGAAGCGCAGGAGCAACGGACTCGCAAAAAGGCTGAGGTTTTTACTCCTGCGTGGCTCTGCAATCAGATGAACAACTACTGCGATGACGATTGGTTTGGTCGGACTGGAATGTTTAATACGGAAAACGCTGATCATACATGGACGGTGTCGGAAGACAAAATTGAATTCCCAACTGGAAAGTGTTGGCAGGACTACGTGGATTCGCGGCGGCTGGAAATTACTTGCGGCGAAGCACCGTATTTGGTCTCCCGCTACGATGTATCGACTGGAGAATTGATTGTGCCGCCAATCCGGCGAATTGGCATACTCGATAGAAAGCTCAGGGTCGTAAATGAAAACACTGATACATACGAAGAATGGCTCAAATGGACAATCCGGGCGTTTGAAGCGTCTTACGGATACGAGTATCAGGGCGACAACGTCCTGATTGCACGTATCAACCTTCTGTTAACTTTTACGGATTATTACGAAGAGCGTTGGGAACGACATCCGGATGACAAATTGCTACAGCAGATGGCCAATAAAATTGTCTGGAATATTTGGCAGATGGATGGCCTGAAAGACACAGTGCCGCTGGGCAAGCCTTACGAGGAGTTCCGCCAAATAACACTCTTCGATATGTTTGGCGATACGCAGGATGATGAAAATGAGCCGGAGGCTGTACCGTGTAGGATATATAATTGGAGAAGCAAGACTTCTATGAAATTTATGGATCTAAAGGAGATGTGAGCCATGGGAAAGAAATTATTTGATTATGTAATTGGGAATCCGCCGTATAATGAGGATTTTGAAAACTCAGGCGAAAACGGCAATTTTGCAAAGCCTGTATATAACTATTTTATGGATGCCACATACGGGATTGCAGATAAAGTAGAATTGATTCATCCGGCTCGTTTTCTCTTTAACGCAGGTAGCACTCCTAAAGCATGGAACGACAAGATGCTTAATGATGAGCATTTCAAAATTTTAAATTATGAAGCCAATTCCAAAAATGTATTTTCTAATACAGATATAAAAGGCGGCGTGGCGATCTCCTACCGAGATAGCGAGAAAAATTATGGCGCAATTGAAGCCTTTACCGCATATAAGGAGTTGAATTCGATCCTTAAAAAAGTAAGCTCACAACCATATATTAGCTTGAGCAGAATTATTTATGCGGCAGAATCGTATAAGTTCACAGAACATATGCACGAAGAGATACCCGAAGCAGAAAACATGCTAAGTAAAGGACACAAGTATGATTTCAAGACAAGTGTTTTGTCAACATTAAATAATATTGCATTTTTTGACGACAAGCCTGATAGTGGAGAATATGTGCAGATTTTAGGATTGGTAAACTCTAAAAGGGCTTGTAAATGGATCAGGCGTGATTTTGTAAAAGCCCCGGATAATTTCGAGAAATTTAAAGTATTTGTACCAAAGGCTAATGGCTCTGGGGCGTTAGGGGAAGTATTTTCTACGCCCTTAGTTGGTGAACCATTAATTGGGCATACGCAAACATTTATTTCTATTGGTTGCTTTGACTACCGACAAGAGGCAGAAAACTTATTGAAATACTTAAAAACAAAATTCTGTAGAGTAATGCTTGGAATATTAAAGATTACACAAGATAATCCTGCACCTAAATGGAAATATGTCCCTCTTCAAGACTTCACCCCCAACAGCGACTTTGATTGGTCGAAATCTGTCCCCGAGATCGATCTCCAGCTCTATCGTAAATACGGTCTGGACGATAAAGAGATCGACTTCATCGAATCCCATGTAAAGGAGATGGCGTAATGGCAGCAATTAAAATCAAAACCGCTACAAAAGTCACTCCGCAGTGTTATGCCTATACCACTCCCGGCGTACCGGCACATGACGGCTGGACAAAGATTGGCTTTACCGAGCGGGACGTGGAGACCCGTATTAGAGAGCAGACCCATACTGTCGGCGTTGAACCCAAACTCTGCTGGCATATGCGTGCGGCGTATATGACGGAGCCATATGGAACCTTTACAGATAAGGACTTCCATGCCTATTTAAAGAAGTTGGAAATCCCCCGCGAAGCAGGCACAGAATGGTTCCAGATCGACCCAAATGTGGCTCGTGGAAACTTTATCGATTTTACACAAAATCACGGTGTGATATCGGATGAAGATGCCGTCGCTGCGATTCCATATAAGCTCCGGGACGAGCAGGCCGAGGCGGTACAAAAAACAATCGCGTACTTCACGGCCCGGGAGAGGGCGGAATTCCTCTGGAATGCCAAGCCCCGCTTTGGCAAAACCTTGTCCGCCTACGATTTGTGCATGAAGCTCGGGGCGAAGAATATCCTTATCGTCACCAACCGCCCCGCCATTGCCAATTCGTGGTACCAGGATTACGAGACCTTCTTTGGCCCGCAGTCCGGCTATTTCTTTGTGAGCAATGTGGACGGCATTAAACACAGAAAACACGTTTTCAGCCGCGATGATTTTTTAAGGAATATTACCGATGACACCAAGGGCTGCATTGAGTTCGTCAGCCTGCAGGATTTGAAGGGCTCTATCTATTTTGGCGGACGATACGATAAACTGTCCGAAATCAGCGCTGAGTATGGGCTGACCTGGGATATTCTGATTGTAGACGAAGCCCACGAAGGGGTTGACACCTACAAGACCGACACAGCGTTTAATCACATCAAGCGCAAATGGACACTGCACCTTTCCGGTACGCCGTTTAAGGCGCTGGCCAACGATAAATTCCCGGAAAGCGCAATCTACAACTGGACCTATGCCGATGAACAGAAAAAGAAGCGGGACTGGGATGCCTCCAGCGAAATAGAAAACCCCTATGCCAATCTGCCCCGGCTGTCGCTTTTTACTTACCAGATGTCAGATATTGTCCGCGACCGGGTAGAAAGAGGAATCGAGCTGGCAGATGATGATATTGAGGAATACGCTTTTGACCTGAACGAGTTTTTCAGCACCAATGAATCTGGGAAATTTATCCACGATGCCGATGTAGATAAACTCCTTGATGCCTTGACAAGGCAGGAGAAGTTTCCCTTCTCTACCCCGGAACTCCGCGATGAGTTAAAGCACACCTTTTGGATTCTGAATCGGGTGGCGAGCGCAAAGGCTCTGGCCAAAAAGCTGAAACTTCACCCCGTGTTCAAGGACTACGAAATTATTCTTGCTGCGGGCGATGGCAAGTTAGATGATGACGAGGAAAACGAGAAGTCCTTTGATAAAGTAACGAAAGCGATTAAAAAATACGATAATACCATGACGCTGTCTGTAGGGCAGCTTACCACTGGCGTGACAATCCCCGAGTGGACGGCGGTTCTTATGCTCTCCAATATGGCGAGTCCTGCACTCTATATGCAGGCGGCTTTTCGTGCGCAGAATCCGTGCCTGTTCACGGATGCAGAGGGCAATTCCTACAGAAAACAGAATGCCTATGTCTTTGACTTTGACCCGGCCCGTACCCTGACCATTTTTGAACAGTTTGCCAATGACCTGATTCCGGAGACATCCGGGGACAAAGGTGATTCTGACAGCCGCAAGCGGCACGTCCGAGAACTTCTGAACTTCTTCCCGGTTTATGGTGAAGATGAAGAAGGCGCAATGATCGAGCTGGATGCCGAGAAAGTGCTCACTATCCCACGTCGCATTCATGCCAGAGAGGTTGTGGAACGTGGCTTTATGTCTAATTTCTTGTTCGCGAACATCAGCGGCATTTTTGGCGCGCCAAGGGAGATTATTGACATCATTAACAATATGCAGGCACTTGAGGAACCTAAAGCTCTCGCTCCTGCTGCTGTGGACGAGAATACGGCAGATGACCTAAACCTGAATGAAAATGGTGAAGTTGAGATTCCAAGGGAACAGATTATCGGGACAGCGAGTGACCTGTTTGGCGATAAGGTTTATGCAAACGTAGAGGATCAACTGGCGGCAGCCGTAGAAGAAATCCAGCGGCATGTGGAACTGACTCCAAATCCCAAGAAAGATGAACTAAAAGAGCTCCGTGAACGTTTTGCAAAGCCGATCGCAGATACACTGATGGATTCTGCCAGAGAGCAGTATGGCAAAGATTTGAGGAAATCTACGCAGAATATGCTGGAGCGCAAAATCCAGGATACCACTGACACGGTTGTGGAACGCGAATATGGCAATTACACAATCCGGGATCATCAGTTAATCAAAGAACATGACGATAGGATTCACGAGGCACAGCAGTCTGGCGCTACCATGGCAGAAATTACACAAATTGATGAGGAATTTAATGCCAGACGCCTCCAAGGTTACCGGGACATGGTGGACAACATCAGCAAAAAGCTCCACAGCGAGGAGACCGTCAAAAAGGCGGCAGAGACCATTGTCACAATCGTAGAAACTGAAAAATTGAAGGCGGAGAAAGACTCTATTGAAGACAGTGTCCGTGATCATCTGCGTGGGTTTGCCCGGACGATCCCTGCCTTCCTCATGGCCTACGGCGACGAGAATACGACCCTTGCCAACTTTGACAAGCTTGTACCGGAAGATGTGTTCTGGGAAGTTACCGTGAATCCCCAGAACGGTCAGGGCGTGACACTCGATCAATTCCGTATGCTCCGCGATGGCGGTG
>CASGAH010000098.1 GCA_949299375.1 uncultured Eubacteriales bacterium
TTAACATCAATCCATATCAGATGCTGTCGGGCGGAGCGCTTCTGATGGCAGCCCCGGATGGAGCAGCGCTTGTCCGCGCATTGGAGCAAAAAAAAATCCCGGCTGCTGTCATTGGAAAGACGACGGGAGAAAAGGCAAGAATTGTGCGCAGGGACGAGGAGATCCGCTACCTCGACCGGCCGGCAGCCGACGAATTGTACCGCATTGGGCTGCTGGTGTGAAAGGGAGATCGATGAACATTGTATTGCATGAGCCGGAGATTCCGGCAAATACTGGAAATATTGGCAGAACCTGTACCGCGACCGGCACGGTCCTGCACTTGATTGAGCCGCTGGGATTTCAAATCAACGAGAAGGCGCTCAGACGGGCCGGATTGGACTACTGGGATAAACTGGATGTCCGCATATATGACGATTTCGATGATTTTCTAAGAAAAAATCCCGGCGCGAAAATTTATATGGCGACGACAAAGGCGAAAAAGCTTTATACCGAAGTATCCTACGAGCCGGACTGCTTTTTGATGTTCGGAAAAGAAAGCGCAGGAATTCCGGAGGAGATTCTGGTGGAACATGAGGAGACTGCCATTCGAATTCCGATGAACGATGAGATTCGATCGCTCAATCTCTCCAACGCCGCCGCCATTGTCCTGTATGAGGCACTCCGTCAGAATCATTTTTCTGGGATGAAGCGCGAGGGGGATCTGCATTGGCTCCATTGGAAATAAATTTCCAAAGAAGCACAGGATCAGCGGGAAACGTGGGGCAGCGTAAAGATAAATTTGGTTCCGGCGCCCTCGGTGCTGATGACATCGATCTGTTCGTTGTGAGCAGAAATGATTTCCTTTACGATGGATAGCCCAAGCCCGGTTCCCTTTCGGTCACGCCCCCGGGAAAGATCGGTCTTGTAAAAGCGGTCCCAGATCTTTCCGATGCTTGCTGCCGGGATTCCGACCCCCTCATCCTTGATGGAGAGGTAAACTTTGTCATGGCTGACGTATGTTTCTATGCGGATGCTGGAGTCCGGATTGCTGAATTTGATCGCGTTGTCCACGAGATTGTAGAGCACCTGCTGAATCTTGTCCAGATCCGCAGAGACGTAAAGCTCGCGGGAGGGATAGATGAGGTCAAAGGAGATGTGCTTTTCGATGCAGCGCCCCTCAAACGTCGCCAGAACCTGCTTGATTGTCTGATGGATGTCAAACTCCCTGAGATCCAGATACGTGCTTCTAGAGTCATACGTGTTCAATGTCAGAAGACTCTGGGTTAGCTTGGTCAGCCGGTTCGTCTCATCCAGTACGATATGAAAATAGCGGGGAAACATCTCCTGGGGGATCGTCCCGTCGGCCATTGCTCCGATGTAGCCTTTGATTGATGTGAGCGGAGAGCGAAAGTCATGGGACACATTTGCGACAAATTTGTGCTGATCCTCGGTCGTGTCGTGGAGCTTTCGCGCCATATAGGCAAGCGTGTCAGACAGGCGTTCCATCTCATCGTGCGAGTCAACCTTTGCCTCATAGAGCAGATTTCCGGAGGCATATTCATCCGCCGCGCGGATGATTTTCCGCAGCGGGCGGTAAACCGTCAACGTCATGAAAATGAGGAGAACGAGCGCCAAAACGAGAAGGAAGGCAAACATCTGGTAAGAGACAACCTGCTGGCGGTCCGCTTCAGAAAAAACAACCGAGGTTGGCAGATGAAGCAAAATATAGGCGTCGGTCTGAAAATCCCGGGTGAGAGGGGCGAATACGCTGATCGTCTCCTCCTCAAACATATGGTAAAAATCTCCAATCAAAGAATAGCCGCTCTCACTGTCCGTGGGGTCGAACTCTGTGGGAATCGGGCGGGTCAAAAAAGCGCGCTCGGATGAGCGGTAGAGGATGTTGCCGTCCGGATCCAGAATCCAGATGGAATACTCGGACAGAGGGAGTACCGCTTTGACATATGCCAAAAGCTCCTGAGGATCTTCGCCCTGACGAATGAAGTCAGAGGAGGGATTGCTGTAGGACGAGGAGATCTGGAAAGCAACCTGATACATAGAGGAAATGGCGTCGCTTTCCAGATGCTGATAGGTGATTTTCGTTCCCACAATCGCGATGAAAAGAAAACCGATGAGGCAAAAAAGGACATAGCCCTTGAAAAATTTCCAATAAATGTGGTTCTGCATGGCGTCTGCTTCTTTCTGCTCTGCGCGTTTGTGTGCGGATCGGATTCCCGCAGTTAGAAGGAGGATTTGCGCACATCAAATTTGTATCCGATTCCCCATACGGTAGACAGTGACCAGTTCGGGTGGTCTTTGATTTTCTCCCGCAGTCTCTTGATATGTACATCCACCGTTCTTGTATCCCCGACATACTCATATCCCCAGATATGGTCCAGCAGCTGCTCCCGTGTGAACACTTGATTGGGCTGTGAGGCCAGAAAATAGAGAAGTTCCAGTTCCTTGGGCGGCATGTCGAGGGTCTTGCCTTTGTATACAACCGAATAATTGGTGAGGCTTACGGAAAGATCCGGATATTCTGCAACCTGACCGGAAACCTCCGCCGTCTGGTTTGCCGCGGACGGCTCTTTAAACCGCCGCAGCACTGCTTTCACACGGGCAATCAGCTCTTTGGAGTCAAACGGTTTGATGATATAGTCGTCCGCTCCGAGTTCCAGCCCGAGTACTTTGTCAAACACCTCTCCCTTTGCGGAGAGAATGATAATGGGTGTCTCCTGCTCCTGGCGCACCTGGCGGCAAACCTGATACCCATCGATTCCCGGAAGCATCAGATCCAGGAGAATGAGATGCGGTTTGAACGTCTTCACCGCAGCCAGGGCGGATTCCCCATCGTGTACCATTTTCGTCTCATAACATTCCCGTATTAAATACAGGGAAATCAATTCTGCGATGTGCTGATCATCATCTACGATAAGAATGCGCTGTTTCATACGAATCGATCCTTTCCCCCTTATTTGAACTCAACAATTGTAACGCCGGTGTCTCCCTCGCCGTGTACGCCCAGGCGATAGGATTTGACCTGTCCAAGCCGCCGCAGTTTGCCGTGAACCGCATTTTTGAGCGCGCCGGTTCCCCGCCCGTGTACAATGCGAACCTGAGACAAGTGGGCCAAAAGCGCGTCGTCCAAATATTTGTCCAGGGCGGCCATCGCCTCGTCCACGGTCATGCCGATCAGATTGATTTCCGGAGAGATCGAGAACGATTTGGACATTTTGATTTTGGAAGCGCTGCTCTTTTGCAGAGGGCCGGAAGGACCTGTGATTGTCGCCTCAGGAAGGCGTTCCACATCCTTCACATTCACAAGGGAGCGCAAAATTCCCATTTGTACATAGAAATCTCCCTTGCTGTTCGGCAGCGTGCTGACCGTCCCGTTTAAATTCATACTTAATACTTTTACCCCATCGCCAATGCGAAGCTCCTCCGGCCGGAGTGCTTTGCCGGGAGCGGCCTTTTTTGGGGAATTCAGTCTGGAATTGGTCTGATCCAGCCGGGAGCGAAGCTTTGCCCGCTCCTCCTCCAGGTCCCGGACGAAAGAACCGGAAGCCGCTTTTTTGTTGATGATGCGGATCGTCTCGTCCGCATAATCTTTTGCCTCCTGAAGAATGGCCTGCGCCTTCTCGTTGGCCTCCCGGATTAAGCGCTCGCGCTGGGAATCGATTTGCTGATTCTTTCGCTCCAGACGGGAGCGAAGTGTTTCGATTTCTTCTTTATAGCGCGCAATCTCCTCCTGCTCCCGCTCGATTGTAATCCGGGATTCCTGGAGACTGGAAATGACATCTTCAAAGCTTTCGCTCTGAGAATCAATCCGGCTCTTGGCATCCTCGATAATATAATCCGGAAGGCCGAGCTTCTGCGAGATGGCAAAGGCGTTGCTCTTTCCCGGGATGCCAATCAGCAGACGATACGTAGGCTGGAGCGTCTCCACCTGAAACTCACAGCAGGCGTTTTCCACACGATCTGTCGATAGGGCATAAATTTTCAGCTCACTGTAGTGCGTCGTGGCCATTGTCCGAACGCCCATTTTGTGCAGGAAGGACAAGACCGCAATTGCCAGAGCAGCGCCCTCTGTGGGATCGGTGCCCGCGCCAAGCTCGTCAAACAGGACAAGGGAATCTTTGTCTGCCTTCTCCAGAAACGAGACAATGTTGGTCATATGGGAGGAAAAGGTACTGAGGCTTTGCTCAATGCTCTGCTCATCCCCGATGTCTGCGTAGACTTCCCGAAATACGGACAGTTCAGAGCCGTCGAAAGCCGGGATGTGGAGTCCTGCCTGTCCCATTAGGGTAAAAAGCCCCACCGTTTTGAGAGAAACCGTTTTTCCGCCGGTATTGGGACCGGTCACAATCAGCAAGTCAAACGTATCTCCGAGTGTAATGTCAATGGGAACGACTTTCTTCTTGTCAAGAAGCGGATGGCGCCCTTTCTTGATGCGAATGTATCCTTTCGTATTGAAAACTGGCTCGCTCGCCTGTTCCTCTTTGGAGAGCATGGCTTTGGCAAACACAAAGTCAAGATAGGAGAGAATCCGAAGGTCTTCCCGGAGTTCCTCCAGATGCTCGGCGGACAGGCTGCTCAGCTGTGCCAGAATCACTTCGATTTCTTTTTGCTCCTCGATTTCCAGCTCCCGTATCTCATTGTTCAGTTTGACAACCGCCATTGGCTCAATGAAGACCGTAGACCCGGTGCTGCTCTGATCGTGAATCATGCCGGAAACTTGATTTTTGTATTCCGCTTTTACGGGAAGACAGTAGCGCCCTCCTCTCATTGTGATGACGCCATCCTGCAGAGAGCTTCGGGAAGCATTCATAATCGAATTGAGCTGCTCGTGTACCTTTGACTTGGTCAGCTGAATGCTGCGCCGGATCGATTTCAAACGGGGACTGGCATCGTCGCTGATTTCCTCTTCAGACAGGATGCACCGCTCGATTTCTCTTCGCAGGCTGATGATAGGCGCAATGGCAGAAAAATATTGCTGTAAACTGTCGGGCAACTCCTCTTCTTTTTCCTGCTGTCCAAATGATTTCGCCCGATCAGCAGTCTTTAGGACAAAACAGATGTCCAAAAGCTCCAGAATGCTCAGACTTCCGCCTGCATCCAGCCGCATCAGGGCGCTTCGGATATCCC
>CASGAH010000099.1 GCA_949299375.1 uncultured Eubacteriales bacterium
ATCGGTTCACTACATCGCCCCGGAACAGGTTCGGGGGAGTCACTGTGATGAGCGGAGCGATCTTTACTCCCTCGGTGTGACAATGTACGAGATGGCGACGGGCCATGTTCCGTTTGACGCGGAAAATGCGGTATCCATTGCCGTGGCACATATGAACGACCAGCCCGTGGCGCCAAGGGAATGGAATCCTGCGATATCGCCGGCCCTAAACAGCATCATTTTAAAATGTATGAACAAAAAGCCGGAGCATAGATATTCCGATGCGCAGGCATTGATTCTGGATTTGAAGAAATCGGTATTTTATCCGAATAGAGTGGTGGCAGTCGCGTCTTCCTCGGCAGTCGCGTCTGCCGAGGGAGATGTCTCAGGTAAAACCATCATTATGGGAGCGGATATGATAAAACAGATCAAACAAGAAAAAAACCAGCCAGAGAAAATTGGTATGCAGGAAAACGCGGAGGAAATCCGGGAAGGAATGGATGACACAGACGGGAGTGAGGAGGAGATCCGAGCAACGGTCATTGACCGGGTGATTCTTGGAGTCGGCATCGGCATTGCAATTCTCATTCTTGCGGCAGTCGCCTACGTGGTCGGCTCCTTGGCAGGACTGTGGCCGGAGCGCGAAAAGCCGACGACGCCAAACTCGGGCGCAAGCACCCAAAGCAGCGAGAACCCGTCCTTTACCGGAGACAGCGACGGACTGGAAGAAGACGAGACATTGATGCCGAATGTCGTAGGAATGGAGCTGACAGAGGCGATTCAGCTTTTGAATGATCCATACAGTCTTGGATATGATATCCCAGAGGATTGTATCAAATATTCTGACGAGTATGAGGCTGGAACGGTCTGCGAGCAGGAATATGAGGAGGGAACAGTTCTCAAGAAACACACGCGGGTGAAGCTGACAATCAGCCTCGGAAATGGAGAGTTTGAGATCAAGGACGAATTGATCGGAATGTCCCGCCATGTGTTTGAAATCAAGGTAGATCCCTTCAAACTCGACGTGACATACATTGAGGAGGAAAACGACGATTACAGCAGCGGTCAGATTTTCAGACTGGATCCATCCTCTGGATCCCTGAAAGAGGGAGAGTCGCTGACGGTCTATGTCAGCACAGGTCCTTCCTATTTCAGTATGCCGTCTGTGCTGAGGCTCAGCGAGGACTACGCAAAGGCGACGCTGAGAGAGTACGGGCTGAACATTGGAAAAGTGACAAGCGAATACAGCAATACCGTTGCGGAAGGGCTTGTGTGCAGCCAGTCCGTTGCGAAAGGGGAGCAGGTGAAGAAGGGGACATCGATCGACCTGGTGATCAGTCTGGGACGAAAGACTGTAACCGTTCCGAACGTTGTCGGAATCTCGAAAGATCTGGCAGTGCAAAAGCTTGAAGACAGTGAACTGGCCGTAGGAAACATTACGACCGAGAGCAGCAGCACCGTGGAAGCGGGGCTTGTCATCCGCCAGAGCCTGACGCCTTACTCCAGTGCAAAAGCCGGGGATAAGGTAGATCTTGTCATCAGCACCGGGCGTCCTGCTGTTTCCGGCGTTGGAAACCTGGTTGGAAAATCGGAGACGGAGGCGAAGAATCGGCTCTCTGCCCTTGGACTGCGCTACGTAAAGAGCGTATACGAGTACAGCAGCACCGTGGCGGAGGGATATGTCATCCGGGTTGACCTCTACGATGCGTCCAGCGGAGGACATTATCATTCACAGAACTTCTATGAGAACGATTCGGTGGTGCTTGTTGTCAGCAGAGGAGAAGAGCCGGAGCCGTCTACAGAAGATCCGATCGATAGTTCCGAGCCGGAATCTCCAACCAATCCGCCGGAGACGACACAGCCTCCGGAAACGACACAGCCTCCGGAAACGACACAGCCCCCGGAGACAACACAGCCTCCGGAGACGACAGCTCCGCTCGATCCGGTCATTCCCACAGAGCATGACATACCGATCGGCGGACGGGTAGGAGACGACTTTTTTGTTCCTGCTCCGTAACGAGTGAGAGAGAAATACTTCCGGAACCACCCTCCTTGCAGGGAAGGCCGGAAGTATTTCCATATGAGCAGAAGCCTGTCAGGCCAAAAAAGGGAGGTATGATGAAAGGAAAAATAATCAAAGGAATTGCGGGCTTTTATTATGTATACGCTCAGGATGAGGAGACGTATGAGTGCAAGGCAAAAGGAATTTTCCGCAATCAGAACATCAAGCCTCTGGTCGGCGATGATGTGGAGCTGGATGTCCTGGATGCCTCAAAGAAAATCGGGAATATCGTCCGCATTCTGCCCAGAAAAAACAGCCTAATCCGCCCGGCGGTTGCCAATGTCGATCAGGCAGTTGTTATTTTTGCGATGAGAGATCCCCAGCCAAACTGGAATCTTCTCGATCGCTTTCTCATTGTCATGGCGCAGCAAAATGTTCCCGTATCGATCTGCCTGAGCAAGTGTGACCTTGCAGACGAGGCGGATGTATCCCGCTGGAAATCGATTTATGAGAGCTGCGGATATTCTGTCTGCTGCGTCAGTACATACGCAGGGATCGGAATCGAGTCGTTTTGCCGCTTGCTGGACGGGAAAACGACGGTCCTTGCGGGTCCTTCCGGCGTAGGCAAGTCGTCTCTTTTGAACGAAATCAAACCGGACGCGGGAATGGAAACCGGTGAGATCAGCCAGAAAATCCGACGGGGAAGGCATACGACAAGACACTCCGAATTTTTTGCGGTGCATTCGGATACATTTCTTTTGGACACGCCCGGATTCAGCACCATTTCCCTCGACAATCTTGCGGAAGATGCGCTGAAACAGTACTTTCCGGAATTCGAGCCGTTTGAAAAAGAGTGCCGTTTCGTCGGCTGCCTTCACATCGGCGAGAGAGAATGCGGGGTGAAACAAGCTGTGCGCGCGGGAAAAATCCCGGCATCCCGCTATGAAAATTATCAATTGCTGTATCAGGAACAAAAAAACAAAAGGAGGTATTCACGATGATAAAACTTTCCCCTTCTATTCTGGCGGCGGACTTTTCCTGCCTTGGAAGTCAGCTTCAAAAGATCGATCAGGCAGGTGCGGAGTATGTCCACATCGATGTCATGGATGGAATGTTTGTGCCGAGCATTTCGTTTGGCATTCCCGTTGTCAAATCCATACGCCCCTGTACGTCCCGGGTTTTTGATGTCCATCTGATGATTGAGGACCCTGCGCGCTACATTGAAGCGTTTGCGAAGGCGGGCGCAGACATCATTACCTTTCATCTTGAGGCTGCGCCGAACGTTTCGGATGTGATTGCGAGAATCCGAAAGGCGGGATGCCGGGTCGGCATCAGCATCAAACCGGCAACGCCTGTCGAGGCGGTTTTGCCGTATCTGGAGCAGATCGATATGGTTCTTGTCATGACCGTCGAGCCGGGATTTGGCGGACAATCGTATCTGGAACATACAACGGAAAAGATTTGCTCTCTGCGCCAGATCATCCGCGAAAAGGGGCTGGATCTGGATCTGGAAGTGGACGGCGGAATCAACCGCCGGACAATCCGGACAGTGCTTGCGGCGGGGGCCAATGTCATCGTGTGCGGAACGGCAGTATTCCGCGGAGACATTTCGAAGAATGTAATGGAGTTGAAGGAAGTTTTCTGCGAATATGAGTGAGAGAAATCGGATTTTAATCGTCAGCGGAGGCATAGCGCAGCCGGAGTTTGTGCGCAGACATTGGAAAGCGCATCCCTATGATTATGTCATCGCGGCAGACGGGGCATTGTCGCTCATCGACGCGCTGGGCCTTCCGCTGCACTGCCTTGTGGGAGACTTTGACAGCGTGCCGGAATGCCTTCTGGAACAATATGAGAAAAAAGGAACGGTCACAGTGGAGCGGCACAGTCCACAGAAGGATGAGACGGATACCGAACTGGCCATGCGCATCGCATTGGAGAAAAACGCATCCTCCATTGCCGTCATCGGTGCGACCGGGGGGCGTCTGGACCATTTCCTCGGAAATCTGCACTTGCTGCTGCAGCCGCTGGACAAAAATATTCCGTGTGTTCTTCTGGACGAGTGGAATCGGATTCGTCTCATCCGCGGCGGATGGGAGTTTTCAAAAGAGGATGCATTTGGAACGTACATTTCCTTTTTGCCCTTTACAGACGAAGTCAGCGACGTCTCGCTGGAGGGATTTCTCTATCCGCTCTGCCATGCGGATCTCAAAAAAGGAAATACGCTCGGAGTCAGCAACGAACAGGCTGCAAAACGGGCGCGGGTGCAGGTCGGGAAAGGAATTCTCATCTGTGTGGAATCCCGCGACCGGCAGCAGCGCCCCGGCACCGGCATTGAAACGGAAAGGAGAAACAGTTAGAGAAGTCATATGGGAACGAATTTCAGAAAAGAAGAGATTGTGCTTGCTTCAGGATCCCCGAGAAGAAAGGAATTGCTAGAGCAGATCGGCATTTCCTTTACCATTCACAAAAGTGAGAAGGAGGAGGAAAAGCCGGAGGGTTCTCCCGATCAAGTCGTCATGGAGCTGGCAGGACAGAAAGCAAGCGAAGCGGCAGCCTTCTGTGCAGAGGGGACGATTGTTTTAGGGGCGGATACGGTCATATCGCTTGGGGGAAGCATTCTTGGAAAACCGCGCGACCGGGAAGACGCAAAACGGATGCTTCAGGAAATTCAGGGAAAGACACATCAGGTCTATACCGGCGTCTGTCTTCTTCGTCTTTGGCAGGGAAGGCGCCTGGAAGAGCGATTTTATGCGTGCACCGATGTCTCTGTGGCCGCCATGTGCCCGGAGGAGATCGAGCGCTATCTTGACACCGGGGAATATGAGGACAAGGCGGGGGCCTACGGCATCCAGGGGAAATTTGCCCCGTTTATCCGGGAAATCCGCGGGGACTTCTA
>CASGAH010000100.1 GCA_949299375.1 uncultured Eubacteriales bacterium
GTGTAGTCGTAGTTCGGCGCGATGTTGAAGTAGTACGGAACCGAGAGGTCGACGCCTCGGGTCGAGCTCATCCCGTAGGTGGGCGTCAAGAAGCCCGAACGGCGCTGATTGCTGATCGGGAAGGCGAACCAGGGCGACCCGAGAATGGGCACGCCCTGAAAGTGCAGGGTCGCGCCCGTGCCGCTCGCGCTCTGGTCGTACTCGTCGATTTCGAGCTCGTTCATGCGGATGAACCAGGCCTCGTCGTCGCGGCGGCAGGTCGTGATGGTGACGTCCTCCATCGTGGTGGTGTCGCCCGAGAGGAACTTGATGTTCTTGGCGCAGCCGCGCAGGCCGCGGGGGGCGTACTCCCACTCGGCGTCGGGCATTTCGCCCGAGCGCGACGTGATGCGGAAAAAGTCAAGCGGGCTTTTCAGGAACGCCCGGCGCATGCTGTTGCCCTCAGGATCGAAGAAGATGCGCGCACTGTCCTGCACGAAGGGGATAGCCACGTAGTCGCGCCCCATGTGGGTGAACACCGCCCCCTCGATGGCGGCCCCCTCTCTTCCGTTTCGCTCCGGGATGATGCAGTTTAAAATACCCTCCTTTTTTGCCGTGCTGACAATCGACAAAACTCCGTCAACCGGCCGGAGCCGTCCATTCAGACTCAGCTCCCCAACAAATAGAAACCGGCTGCACCGCTCCTGATCCAAAACCCCCATCGCGATGAGCACCGCGATGGCAATGGGCAAATCAAAGTAATTGCCCTCTTTTCGCAGATCTGCCGGTGACAGATTGACGGTAATCCGGGCGGGTGCAATCTCAAAACCCGTATGGTTCAATGCCGTCCGCACCCGTTCTCTTGCCTCTCGCACCTCAGAAGCCAGAAACCCGACCATATGAAACTCGGGAAGCCCCGGGCGAATATCCGCCTCCACCTGCACAACATATCCATCAATCCCTAAAATTGCCGCGCTTTTAACACAGCCAAACATCAAATTCCCCCTTTTTTTAGAAAATCATAGCATAATTTTGGCATTATGTCAATCTTTATGTTACATAACACAATTGTGTCGGAATTCTATCTATTTTCTTTCGCTGTGTGAGACAGAAGACAACTTGCATCCGGCACAAAACTGTGCTATATTGGAGTTGTCCGGATTACCTGGGAAACACAGAAAGGAATTATGAGGAGCTGCGTTATGGAATCATCGTCTCATTCCCGGATCCTTTTTCCGTGGGAACAACCTGAAAAGTATGAGAATTTTGTGCAGGAGGAACTGAGGGCAATCCCGTCTCTGCGCTCTGCCGCCTTTGACGATCTTTCGGAACATCCTTCTGCCTCTGAGGAGGGCGGCGCAAAGCGAAAGCGAACCTTTGAGGTGACGGAGAAGAAAAAGCTGTCCGTTGACGGAATTCACATCAGTCTCGACGAGTACGAGCGGATCATCATCCATGGAGATCTCCTGTTAGACGGCATTTGCTGTACTGCGGAGAGCACCCCGCGGGTGCGAAATGGAAAAGTACTTGTCATCTCCAAGAAGCTGGTGCTCAGCGGCATTGGCATTCACATGTACGGTCTTGAAGTTGTCGATGGGGATGTCCGGATGGATGGAATCTTATGCAAGATTGACCGCTCCGTTTCGGTTCACGGTGTCGTCAAAAAAAACGGTCTCGGATGTGGCTTTCGCTGACAATCCGAGGCCGTTTTTTGATATCAGAATCAAACGGTCATCTATACCATTCCTGCATGGGAGTGCAGGCCTTATATTTTTTTTCCAGATCGAGCAAATACGCTTTTCGCCATACGCCTGCGGCGTAGCCGGTCAGGCTCCCGTCCGCCCCGATGACCCGATGGCACGGAATCAGAATTGCAATGGGGTTGCGGTGATTGGCCATGCCGACGGCGCGGGATGCATTTGGATTGCCGATCGCCCGCGCAATCTCCTGATACGTTCTCGTCTCCCCGTAGGGAATGTCCAGAAGCGCACGCCACACCTTTTTTTGAAACTCTGTCCCCTCTGCCAGGAGCGGAATCGAATATGTCTGGCGCGTTCCCTGAAAGTATTGCTCCAGCTGTCTGGAAATCTCCCGGTGAAGCGCGATCTCCCCGCTTGTTTTCGGCGGGAAGGGGCGTTGCCCCTCCTTTGGCCCTTCCTCTGCAAACGCAAGGGCAGTCAGCCTGGAATCTTCCGTCGAAAAGCAAATCCATCCGGCCGGCGAGAGAACATATCCGTCCGCCCGCGCACGATCAGCGCTTCTCATTGCGGAATTGAATCGGCGTCATGCCGTATTTTTTTTTAAACAGGCGATTGAAATGCTCCACATTCTGGTATCCAACTGCTTCCGCCACATTTTCTATCCGAAGACCGGAATTGCGAAGCATCGTCTTTGCCTTTCTCAATCGAATGTCCTTTACCGTATCCCCGAATGTTTTTCCTGATTTTTCTCGAATGTACTTGGACAGATACGGCTTTGACAGATAAAACTCTCTGGACAGGTCGTCCAGTGTGACGGAAACGTAGTGCTCCTGAATGTAGTTGATCATCTGATTCATCCGCACATCTGGTTCTCCCGGTGCGCGTTCCTGTAGATCTTCCAGCTGGTTGACTGCGGCGGCCAGCGCGTGGATGGAGGAACGGATGATGTCTTCGTCAAATCCGACACCCCAGTATTTCTTTCCATTGCAGATGATTCCGACATAGGATACCGCCTTGGAGGAGGAACCTCTAGAAAGAGCGTGCTCCTCATACACCGACAGTTCGTAGCTGATGCGGAAAAACTGCTTGATGGCGTTGCTCACCGCGTCGAGACGTCCGTTTCCATTTCCCGCAATCACCTGGCGATGTCCATTGCGCTCAATTGTCACCTGTGCCAGAATTCCGTCTACCTGCTTAAAGTGACATTCCGGAATTTGGAATACATTGTGCGGGGTAACATATTTGTCCTGGAAGATTTGATAAATCCATTCCGGAGACAGCTCTTTGTGTTCCCTGTCGGAGACGCCTTTTACGGTATATCCCACATCTTCCTGCATCAGTTTCGGGATGGACAGACCATAATTTTGTTTCAGCACGTAGCTGACGCCGCCTTTTCCGGACTGGCTGTTGATTCGAATTACATCCGCGTCGTACTCTCTTCCCACATCTTTCGGGTCAATAGGCAGATACGGAACAGACCAGACATCGCAGTTGTGCTCCTCGCGGTAGCGGATTCCCTTGGAGATGGCATCCTGGTGGGAACCGGAAAACGCGGTAAAGACAAGCTCTCCGGCATATGGCTGACGCTCGTGAACGGTCATGCGAGTCAGGCGCTCATACGTCTGGCTGATGGAAGACATATCATGGAAATCCAGCTTCGGGTCCACGCCATGGGAGTACAGGTTCATGGCAAGGGTAATGATGTCTACATTTCCGGTGCGCTCCCCATTTCCAAACAGCGTCCCCTCAATTCGCTGTGCGCCCGCGAGAACGCCAAGTTCTGCATCGCTGACGCCGCATCCCCGGTCGTTGTGCGGGTGAAGGCAGAGGATGACCGCATCCCGGTATTTGAGATTTTTGTGCATAAATTCGACCTGTGTGGCAAATACGTGAGGCATCGCATTTTCCACCGTTGTCGGGATGTTGATGATCGCCTTGTTCTCCGGCGTCGGCTGCCAGACATCCAGCACCGCGTTGCACACTTCCAGCGCATACTCCACCTCTGTCCCCGGGAAACTCTCCGGAGAGTATTGGAACGAAAAATTGCCGGTCGTCTCATCCGCCAGACGCTTCAGCAGTTTTGCCCCGTCCACTGCAATCTGGCGGATCTCTTCCTTGCTCTTTTGAAATACCTGCTCTCTCTGGGCCACGGATGTGGAGTTGTACAGGTGAATGACCGCATGGGGCGCACCTTTTACCGCTTCAAATGTCCTGCGGATGATGTGCTCTCTCGCCTGTGTTAAAACCTGAATCGTCACATCGTCCGGAATCATATTCCGCTCAATCAGTGTGCGCAGAAAATTGTATTCTGTCTCAGAGGCAGCGGGGAACCCGACCTCAATCGCTTTGAAGCCAATCCGAACAAGAAGCTGGAAAAACTCCAGCTTTTCATCCAGGCTCATCGGTTCAATCAATGCCTGATTTCCGTCTCTCAAATCGACGCTGCACCACATCGGCGGCGTATCAATGTAATCCTTCTTCACCCAATCATAGGTTGGATTCTCCGGCAGAAAGTATGCCCTTTGATATTTTTCAGAATTTTTCATTTTTCTCCTCATGATAAAACAGATCCCGGGATTCATTCTATTCCCAATTGTTCTGTTTTTATTCGACTTGTTATATTTTTTTAATGATGGTATCATACCACAGAAAGCAGGGAAAAGATAGTGGTAAAAATAATCATTTTCCTTGATCTTTTTTAATGTTCGCATTCCTTTTCGTCCCACTCCGCGGCACGCCCGCAAAACGCTTTCCTTTTTCTCCAAATTCGGAAAACCATCCGGCAAAAACTCTTTTTTTTCGCTTGAATCTTCCCCGATTTGCGGTTACAATGATCCTGTCTTTGATCGGAGGGAAGATGCGCTTCCCCGTCCGATCGATGCTTTGGGCAGCTGTGCAGAAGACAGAATGCACAGCTTTGTTCTTGATTTTTCAGATAAGGAGTTTTCCACATGATATCTTCTCTTTTTTCTCCGGAACTGGAGCAGCGTCTTCTGGCGGATTACCAGAG
>CASGAH010000101.1 GCA_949299375.1 uncultured Eubacteriales bacterium
CAATCTTGAAAAATAAAAAGCCGATTCTGCTGTAACGTTCGATATGAATGTATCGTTCGATCCGTCTTGCCTGTCAAATGTCTCCCTGCCTGTTCCATTCAGGGAGCCGCTTGATGGCCTTATCGCACAAAAAGGCATAGTTAACAAAGGCTTGTTAACTACGCCTGATATCTGCTCATAATTGTAATTGCCGAAAGATTCATTTTGGTGGTATGGTTTTCGTCCGGGTCATCTTCCATGCAAATCTCACATCCTTTCCACTATATAGATATCACACTTGTGTCGGTCTGTCAAGTCTCTGTCCGCTGTTTTTTCCGATTCATGGGGTTTTTGTGCTCTGGTTCTGGATGTATTCTTCCAGAAGGAGTGCGACCATTCGCCCGTAACTTCGGGTGCCGTCTTCCTGGTTGTTGGCTTTTAGGTAGGCATCGTTTACCTGGCTGGAGACGGTCTGGACTGCGGTTTTATGGCTTGTCCACCAGCAGTCGCTGGCATATTGCTCTGCCTTGATTTCGTCTTTCAGCATCTGATAGATTTCGTGGTATGCTTCCTCCCCCGCTGCCAGATAGTAATCCCGTATGACATAGGAGAATGCTTCCATTGCGCCGCTGTAGCGGAAAAGCGGGTTGTCGGAATTGCGGCAGGCCAGATATGCAAAGAAGCCCGCTTCTTCTTCTCTCATTACCCCCTTGACATGGGAGAGTTCATGACATATGGAGTATGGGATCTCAAAGGCCATCATGTCGCGGTTGTAGTTGGCTTCCAGCGTAAACGGGGAATAGACTCCCATGATGTATTGATATGTCAAAAGGAAGGAGAACGTGACCGGCTTTGGCACTGGATAGTATCCGCTCAGAATCGGATACGTTTCTCCGAGATGTCGCATGGCGCGGATTGCCTCGTCGCGAACGGAATCGCACAGGAGTGCCATCCCCGCCTCGTCCCGCACAATCTTGTCCGATGCCTCGTTGATTTCCTCTGCGAGGGAAATGCAGAGCTGACGCAGCTGACTCGTCTCGTAGGTTTCCCCGGAAAATCTTTCAGACTCCGATACCGGGGTTCGAAAGTAATTGACACCGCATGTCAGCGTGAACATGCACGCTGCGGCAGATCCGATGAGAATCAGTGAGCAGAGAAATTCCATCCATTTCCCGCCTGCAAACCGTTTTTCTCTCCACGACATCAAGCTGCATCGCCCCAGCTGATACAGCACATAGAGCAGCAGGGCGTACAGCCCAAACTCTGCTGCACTGAAAGGGACGACGGAACAAATCCGCCCGATTGTATGCACGAACAAAGGATGCACGTGCGCGGCATACCAATCGGCAAATCCGTCTGTCGTTCTCGCTGCAAGCTGCAGCGCAATGGTCAGACAGCACAGCACAAATGAGGCAATGATTTTTCCTTTTTTTCTCATCCGCTTTCTTTCCCCTCTGTCATACGTTTCTCCAAAGGATTCGAGGCATCGATAAACGCCCGGTAGCGCTGAAATGCCCCCGCGATTGGATATTCCTGGTTGAGCTGATCCGGCGTCACCCACACCCAGGAGTCGCCAGGCGATACCGTCTGTGAAACAATCCCTTCATATCCGATCATGTTCCATTGAAGATGCGTGAAAATATGTTTTGCCGCTCCAATCTCCCGAATCCGATGCACGTTCTGTCCTGTCATCTCCTGCAGAAAATGGGAGGCGTTTGCTTCGCTCATCGTTCCCTCGGCATTTGGCAGCTCATAGAGCCCCGCCAGAAGCCCTCTCGCCGACCTCTTGTGCAAAAGCAGTTTTCCTTCCGCCCAGAGAACAAAGACCGTTTTCTCCTCCACAGGGCGATCCTTTTTGGATGTTTTGCGCGGGATGGAATCGGTGCGGTTCTCCTTTTGGGCAAGGCAGAACTGACGAATCGAGCATTCCCCGCAGCGGGGCGCCCCGTTTGGAAGGCAGACGGTCGCGCCGAGCTCCATCATCCCCTGATTGAACTGTCCCGGGATCGGTTTTTCTTTCTCGATGGCTGTCTTTAAATACTGCTCTGCCAGTTTCTTGGCCCGGGGAGATCTGATTTCCTCCTCGACCGCAAGCACCCTCAAAACAACGCGAAGGACATTTCCATCCACAGCCGGGACCGGAATGCCAAACGCAATCGATGCGATGGCTCCCGCCGTATACGACCCAATGCCCGGGAGAGCCATCAGTTCCTCATAAGAGGCCGGAAGCGCCCCGTTGTGCCGCTCCATACAGACAAGCGCCGCTTTCTTCAGATTTCTCGCCCTGGAATAGTATCCAAGCCCCTCCCACAGCTTCAAAAGATGCTCCTCGGGCACTTGTGCCAGATCCAAAAGACGCGGAAGACATTCCATGAAGTTCTGGAAGTAGGGCTTGACGGCTTCTACCCGCGTCTGCTGCAGCATAATCTCGGAAATCCATACTCGGTACGGAGTCGGATTCCTGCGCCATTCCAGTTGCCGCTGTTCCCGCTCAAACCAGCTGCACACCGGGGAGACAATCGATCGAATCCGGGACAGCTCCATTTCGGTCTGACTGCACGGTTCTTTATCTTCCTCCAAAGCGCTCTTTTCTTCTATCTCCATTTCTGTCTTTTCCATCCTCCGTCCCATCCTTTTGTTTCTCGCATTTGCCCTTTTTGCAGCGCATCTCTCCCCGTAGTATACTACAATCTGCCCTTTTTGACAATCGATACTTTTTTTTCATATCCTACAGTATGAGCCGAGGAGAGGAACACTTTTCTTCCGGCCTCTCATGATCTTCTTTATTTGACGGACGGTGATTTGATTGATCAAAGCTGCACTTTACTGCCGGGTTCCCTATTGCGGAACACTCAGCATTTTTGAACAGGAAATGGCATTGCTTCCTTCCCTTCCAGCTGCAAATGCCTCCCTGTACGCCATATATGTCGATTCCTTTTCGGAGGATTTGCCAGACAAACGCCCCGCGTTTTCTCTTCTTGTCTCGGACGCCAAAAAGGGGCTCTTTCAGATGGTGTTTTGTCTGAAGGAAGAGATGTTTGGCGCCCCTCCCGACGAAACGTTCCCGGTTCCTGTTCATTTTGTCCAACAGCAATAATTGTTCACACCATACCCGCTTTTCACATACTATACACTGTAAAGAGTTTTCTTTGGAGGTTCTCTCATGAGTGATTTGTCAGCAGCAAACTGCGGATGTGACAACGACTGCGGATGCCAGGGATGCGGCGGATTCGGCGGCAATTCCCTGTTTTTGATTCTGCTGTTCTTCCTTTTTGGAGGATGCGGATGTGGAAATGGTTCCGGAAGCCTCCCTGGATTTGGGAACAATGGAAACAGCTGCGGATGTGATATTTTAATCTGGATCCTTCTGCTGTCCTGCCTCTGCGGCGGCAGCAGCGGAAGCCACTGCGGATGCGACTGCGGATGCCGTTAAGCGATACGTCCATCCGACGTGACCCGCTCCATTGACCGGTCCATCGGATGGAGAGGAAGTTTGAATCGGACCAAGCGAGTAGGAGGGGGCAATTAGCCCCCGTCCTCTCACACCACCGTGCACCGTGCGTACCGTTCGGACATGGCGGTTTCAATAAGTTGACGTACACAGACTGATACGCTGTGGCCAAATCATAGAAGCCCCATCGTATCAGTCTTTCTTTCGTCAAAGCTCTTTTGAACCCGCCCATTGTCTCACGGGCATTGACGGACAGTGCCATACATTCATCGGCGGTAATGCCATAATCGCTCATTTTGCTTCCGTCCACTGGAACCGCTGCTGGATTCAGGCTTAAATATTATCTGGAAAAAATATCAGGTATTTTCCTCTGCGGCTGAATTGTTTTTGGAACGGCTAAGGGAAAAATTTGTCTAATCTCTGTACATTTTTCAAATTAGTGGTATGATATATATTATACGACGGATTGTCTCATGCCTAAGCAGTTCGCAGTCCAAAAATATCAGTCAAAGAGAGGATTCTATCTATGAAGCAAAAAGCGTTCGTGCGCAGCCTTTTGGGGCTGTTTGCTGCAAGCGGAGTTGTTTCCGCAGTCATTTCCCTGCGGAAACGCACCATTCGGAAAATTCACCAGGCCGAGGATGAGAAAACTGTCAGCGGATCCCGCCGCTGCGTGAGCGTTTCCCGATCGATTCGAAGCGAAAAGGTGAGCGAAGCGCTCGTTTCTGATGAGACAATACGGGTCAGCTGCGGAATCTTTCGATATGATCTGTCTTCTGCCCCGATCGAAAATGACATCACGCTGCACTGTGATGTGCATATGGGAATGCTTCATCTCATCCTTCCCCCCTGTGTAAACGTCCGTTTTGACACGCAGGCACAGATGAGCTCTTATTTCATCACCAATGAGCGGACGCTCGCTGCGGATGCTCCATGGATTACAATCCACGCTTCCCTGTTTATGGGAGAGTTCTCCGTCACAAAAGCACCAGCATCCAGATAAATAATCCAGATCCTGGTGCCGCCATGCAGGAAGATTTAACAAGTCTGCGGGGGGCAGTCGTCTGTCGCTCTCCTGTCTGTCTCTCGTTGTCGTTCTTCTTTTTTTCTGCGGCTTGTCAGAATGCCTCCAATCTTTCCAGATTCCCTGGCAGACAGGCTTCTCCAGCCGCCCTGTATC
>CASGAH010000102.1 GCA_949299375.1 uncultured Eubacteriales bacterium
ATCTAGAGATCGTCCGATCTAGAGATCGTCCGATCCGTTGTCAGCAGAACAGCGTTGCTTGTGAGATCGGATAAGGAGGAAAGCCCTTATCCGATGCGATAAGCCATCAAGCGCACCGCACACGATGGGCAGCCAGGGAGAGATTTGCTGGGCAGCAGCAGAAAGAAAGAGGTATGATTGTGAACTTCTTGCAGTATGTACGGGAAGAGATTGACGTAATTCGGGAACGTGACCCCGCCATCAAAACAAATGCGGAAGTGTTTCTCTACCCCAGTTTTAAAGCGATTTTATGGTATCGGCTGGCACACAGGCTTTATGAAAAAAAGCATTATTTTCTTGCGAGGTGGATTTCACAGCGCACAGCCCGAAAAACAGGGATTGAAATTCATCCGGGAGCAAAGATTGGCAAAGGATTGTTTATCGATCACGGTGCCGGTGTGATTATCGGGGAGACGACTCAGATTGGCGACAATTGCACGCTGTATCAGGGCGTTACCCTGGGAGGAAACGGAAAGGAACAGGGAAAACGGCATCCCACAATTGGAAACAATGTGATGATCAGTGCCGGCGCGAAGGTGCTGGGATCTTTTTCGATCGGAGACAATTGCAAAATCGGAGCGGGTTCTGTGGTTCTCAAGCCGGTTCCGCCGAACTCTACTGTAGTAGGCGTTCCGGGACGGATTGTAAAGCGGGACCAGGTTCGCCTCCCGCAGGCGGATTTGGATCATGTCCACATTCCGGATCCGGTTTTGAATGACATCGAACAGCTGAAAAAGGAGACCCGGGAACTGAAGAATCAGCTGCAGAAGCTGACAAATGGCCAGCAAAATGGCAGAAATGGAGAGAACGATGAAGATTTATAATACATTGTCCAGAAAAAAAGAAGAATTTATTCCGCTGGAGGAGGGAAAGGTCCGTATGTATGTCTGCGGGCCAACGGTATACAACTACATTCACATCGGAAACGCCAGACCGATGATTATCTTTGACACAGTCAGAAGATATCTGGAGTATAAGGGATACGATGTCAATTATGTTTCGAATTTTACAGATGTGGATGATAAAATCATCAAAAAGGCCAATGAGGAAGGTGTCTCCTCCGAAGAGATTTCCAAGCGCTACATTGCAGAATGCAAGAAAGATATGCAGGCATTGAATGTGAAGCCGGCGACAAAGCACCCTCTGGCGACCGAAGAGATCAGCGGAATGATTGAGATGATCCGTACACTCATGGACAAAGGGTTTGCCTACGAGAAAAATGGAACGGTTTATTTTAGAACGAGAAAGTTCCCGGAGTATGGGAAGCTGTCCCATAAGAATCTGGATGAGCTTCAGTCCGGAAACCGCTCTCTTCTCGTGAGCGGCGCCGATGAGAAGGAGGATTCCCTGGATTTTGTTTTGTGGAAGCCGAAAAAGGAAGGCGAACCGTCCTGGGCCTCTCCATGGAGTGAGGGACGGCCGGGATGGCATATTGAATGCTCTGAAATGTCAAAACGGTATTTGGGGGAACAGATTGACATCCACGCGGGCGGAGAAGATTTGATTTTCCCGCACCATGAAAATGAAATTGCGCAGAGTGAGGCTGCCAATGGGAAACTGTTCTCCCGCTATTGGATGCACAACGGATTTTTGAACATTGACAATAAGAAGATGTCAAAGTCACTCGGCAATTTCTTCACCGTAAGAGAGATTCAGGAAAAATATGACCTTCAGATTCTGCGCTTTTTTATGCTCAGCGTTCATTACCGGAGTCCTCTGAATTTCAGTGCGGAATTGATGGAGGCGGCCAAAAACAGTCTGGAGCGAATCACCAATGCGGTGGATTCTCTGAATCGTCTGTCTGCCGCTGCACAGGAGCGGCCTCTCTCCGAACAAGAGCAGGCGGTAAAGAAGCAGGGAGAAGAACTCGTCTCCAAATATGAAGCAGCGATGGAGGATGATTTCAATACTGCAGATGCAATCTCCGCAGTCTTTGAACTCGTCCGGCTGGCCAACACCTCCGCCGGAGAGAATACCTCCAAAGAATTGATTTCCTATTTGAAAAATACCATTTTAACACTTTGCGACATTCTGGGAATTGAGGCGGAGAAAAAGCAGGAGATGCTGGATTCCGACATTGAGGCGATGATTGCACAGCGCCAGGCTGCCAGAAAAGCGAAAAATTATGCAAGAGCGGATGAAATCCGAAATGAGCTGGCGAAAAAGGGAATTCTTTTGGAAGACACACGGCAGGGAGTGAAATGGAAGAGAGTATCAATACACTAAAAGAACAGGTGGATCAGATGATGGGTCTGGATACAGCCAATGCGGGGGGATATTCTCCCCTTGTGCTGGCATATGCGGGCGATGCCTTTTATGAGCTGGTCATTCGCACCGTTGTCATCAGTTATGGGAACACCTCGGTCAATACGCTAAATCGCAAGACGAGCAACTTGGCAAGAGCTGCCGCGCAGGCGCAGATGATCCATCTGATTATGGAAGACCTGACAGAAGAGGAACGTTCTATTTTCAGACGTGGAAGAAATGCGCATTCCTCTACCGTGGCAAAACATGCTTCCATTACGGACTATCGCCATGCGACGGGATTCGAGGCGGTGATCGGGTGGCTGTATCTGGGCGGTCGGCAAGAGCGGGCCATCCACCTGATCCGGATCGGGATGGAACGATACGCAGCGCAAAACAGCGCAGCGAAGAAATGAGGAAAAGATGAAAAGCGAATCCGTAATGATTGAAGGAAGAAATGCCGTGATGGAGGCGTTTCGCTCCGGGAAAACAATAGATAAGCTGTTTGTGCTGGACGGCTGCCAGGACGGGCCGGTTCAGTCGATTGTCCGCCAGGCTAGAAAGCAGGATACCATCATTCAATTTGTCTCCAAAGAGCGTCTGACTCAGCTGGCTCAGAATCAGAACCATCAGGGGGTAGTCGCGTATGCGGCTGCATACGACTATGCCTCGATGGAGGAAATGCTGCAAAAGGCGAGAGAGCGGGGGGAAGATCCGTTTCTGATCTTTTTGGACGGCATTGAAGACCCGCACAATCTGGGAGCCATCATTCGGACGGCCAATCAGGCGGGAGCGCACGGCGTCGTCATTCCCAAAAGACGCGCCGTAGGGCTCACAGCGACCGTTGCCAAAACGAGTGCCGGAGCAATCTACTACACGCCGGTTGCAAAAGTTACGAACCTGTCGTCTGCCATGGACGAATTGAAAGCACAGGGAATGTGGTTTGTCTGTGCCGATATGGACGGCGATTTGATGTACAACCTGAATCTGAGGGGACCCATTGGACTTGTAATTGGAAATGAAGGTGAGGGGGTCAGCCGTCTTGTGCGGGAGAAATGTGACTTGATCGCATCCATTCCGATGAGAGGGCAGATTGATTCCCTGAATGCTTCGGTGGCCGCAGGCGTTTTGGCGTATGAAGTTGTGCGGCAGCGAATGTCTGTCCGGACTTGACGGCGAGGAGTGAACCGATGGCCAACTATTTGCTTGTGGACGGGTATAACATCATATTTGCCTGGAAGGAATTGAAAGAAATGTCGGAGATCAGCCTGGATGCAGCGCGTACCATGCTCCAGGATACGCTGTCAGAATTCCAGGGTTACACAAAAGAGACCGTGATTCTTGTTTTCGATGGCTACAAAGTGAAAAACAATCCGGGAACGGTCATAAAATACCACAATATTTATGTAATCTTTACAAAAGAAGCGGAGACAGCGGATCAATACATTGAGAAAGCGACAGGTCAGTACGTCCGGGAAGGTCACGTCCGGGTAGCGACAAGCGACTGGCTAGAGCAGATCATCATCATGGGGCAGGGCGCAGAGCGGATGTCCGCCCGAGATTTGCAAAAAGAAGTGACCGAGATGAAAGCGTATCTGAGAAAGCATTATACAGAGCCGGGTATGAAAAAGAGAAACAGTCTCCTGGACAACCTGTCGCCGGAAACTGCCGCTTTTATGAGGGAGCTGCGTCTGAAAGAGTCACAGCAGCCGGACAAGGAAAAGGCACCCCGAAAAGAAAAGACGAAAAACAAAAAAAATGTTGACAAACGATAGACTCTGTAGTAAGATAGGTACTGTCAGCGAAGAGACAGGCTGACAACCATCAGCTGGCGTGGCACAGTCGGTAGCGCGCAACATTGGTAGTGTTGAGGTCACGGGTTCGATTCCCGTCGCTAGCTTTGATGGTTGACAGAGTACACTGCTGTTTGTACGTTGTCTCTGTACAAACAGCAGTGTTTTGTTGTCAGAAGGAATAAAATGATACGCATTTGAAATAAAATCTTAAGTTTTTTTTCTGTCCTTTCCTTCCCCGGTGTGCTAGAGTCAACTACCATCCCCTAAAGGGAATGGGCTTGTAACTGCCCAGTCGTGCAAGCGGCTTACGCCTCCGACCTTTATCCCCAATAAGTATTATT
>CASGAH010000103.1 GCA_949299375.1 uncultured Eubacteriales bacterium
CAGACTTGTTCTTTCTTTGGGGTCCAGACTCAAGAGCCAGTTCGGTTTCCTTCCCGGCTGCCTCGCACCAGACGGCAGCTCTCTGAACAAGTCCAGAAACGTACTCTTCTCTGTCAGCGTTTTCTCCTAATGAGAATCCCTCCATTCCGGGGATCCAGGATCTCATCCTCCCGTCGTTTCGGAAGGACATTTCCCTCATGCGGGCGACAGGACTTGAACCTGCACGGGGATACCACCAGAACCTAAATCTGGCGCGTCTGCCAATTCCGCCACGCCCGCAAGCGAGTCTATTCTAACATCCCCCTTCTGTTTTGTCAAGGGGGACTTCAAAAAATACCAAAATAGGATCAGGAAAGATTCCTTCCCTGATCCGATCGAAATGCAGCCTATTGTCTGCTTTAGCGCTCCCGCAAGAGCCTGCTCGGCACAAATCCGATGTGACAGTCGTTGATTTTGATGATGCTCCACCAGCCGTCCTCGCAGAAAACTTCATTCAGCGTAAGGATGCTGTCACTGGAGGAGATCGCCGGATAAGCGGACAGTGAGGCGGATCCGTTCTCCGGAAGGGAGAATACGGTTATCCCTTCCATCAAAGGACGGACATTTTTCACTGTATAAAATCTGGGCAGCAGATATCTTCCATGGACAAATCCTCTGACGCCGCCCGACACAACAACCTCAAACCAGACATCGCCATACCCTGAGACTGCTTCACCTACGACGACAACCGACGTGCCGTTGGGCAGTTTGGCGATGACATTGTCAACAAAAGAATTGGCTTCGCTGCGCACATTCAGGCCGTCATCTTCCACCGACACAACTGCGGTCCAGTAGTTGTCTCCACTCTCTCTCCGTATGAGGATTGGACTGTCGCTGTAGTCCTCCCCGGAAGCGGTCGTCTGAGCCGGAGCAGTGCTTCCTGTCGTCTCGCTTTCTGTGGAAGATTCCGTCACTGCCGAAGAGAACTCCGGTGCTGCCTCCTGCGAAGTTTCCGGTGCTGCCGCCGTCGGAAGTTCCTCATCCGTATACGGAATTCCATATCGTGTTCCAAAATATCTCGTAAGGGCGATCGCCTTGGCCTTGGCGAGCATCCTGCAGTTTTCCTCGCTCATGAGAAACGAACATTCCGCGGGATTGGTGTGAAATCCATGTTCCAGAATAAACGCATACTGGACCGGTCCCTGCGCGGCCTGCTGCGCATTTGTGGCTCCATTGACGGCTCCCCGGATGACGCCGTACCAGTCCACCCCGCTTGCATTGAGCGGCTTGCTTGCAATCGTCCTGACATATGTAACGCCCGTCGATGCATTCATAACCTGGGCAACCGCATCCATCATCTGTTCAATCAGATCCGTATTGTCCTGAGACAAATACTGGGAAGTACATGCAGAAACGCCGGATGCCTTCGTGCTTCGGTCCGGTGAGGCATTGGAGTGGTTGCTGATGAAAACAACATCCCGGTAGCCGGAAGCGTTCTGCACTGCCATCTGTCCTCTCGACACGAGACCAGGATTCTCATTCTCCCCTCTCGTTGTAATGACAGAAAACCCTGCCTCTGTGTAGGCCTGCGCGTCAAGAAGCGTCTGACGGTATGCCCAGTCTCCCTCATAATACCCTGAGATACATCCCGTGTTGTACCCTGTCGTATGCCCTGCATCCACAACAATCAAAATGTCGCCAAAGCCGCCGTTTTGCGCCATCGCTTTCGGTGAAGCGGCAATCATCTGCCCCATTGCCATGCAAAGCGCGGCAAAGCATACAAACCATCTTTGAATTCTTCTTTGCATCTGCTGTTCCTTTCCCCTCTTTTTTTACGAGAAGCTTTCTACAGCACAATCAAAGTTTCCAGTACAAAAATTTGGTTATGTTGAAAAGTTTGCATTGAAAGTTCTGTTTGCCTTATCGCTTCACGTTGCAATCCTTACAAGACAGACTCCACTCTCCACTTTGCGCAAAGCCTCGCTCTCTTGTAAAATACGAATATATTTTACCCCCGTCTTCGCTGGATTGTCAAGTATTTTGTCATATTTTTTTCATATTTTCTTCTTTCTTTTTTTACATTTTTACACATTTATTGCTATCATTTTGTATCTTTTTTCTCTCTTTTGGCACGATCTTTGTCACACGGGAATCGCTGTCCCGCGCGTCGAAATCAAACCTCACCGGATCCTTCGCATATCAATCGGGAGAAATGCGTTCACTTTTATTTCTGTTTTTCCTCTTGCTTTTTTTCTCTCATTTTACGATATTTTTCCAGCGGACTTCGCACTTTCTCTCCCGGAACATATGCCATAATGTCTCCAGGCTGGCAGTTGAGCGCTTCACAAATTTTATTAATCGTTTCGGTGTTGACCCCCTGATCGTTTTTCAGCCTCTGCATCGTATTGGGGGGAATCTTTGCCATCGATGCCAATTCTCCTCTTTTGATATCTCTGTCAAGCAGCAGATGAAACAGCTTCTTATATGTAATCATACCTCACTCGGCTCCTTCCCATTTGTATTCATCTGTTTAATCATACTCCATAATTCAGTAGCTTTCAACCCCATAAATGATTTTTTTATTTGGAGTGAAAGGCTATTTTGCACCATGATAGCATTTTATTGATTCACCATAAAAAAAGCTTTAAACAAACGATAAGCAGAGATGCCAAAAGGAAAAGCATCTCTGCCAGGAGAAAACGGACCGCCCGATAAAATTTACAAGTTTTCTATTTCGTTTACACTTTCTGTATTATTCTTATCAGACTCTGTGCTGTCATCCATATGAATCCATTTGACTGTGTATGTCTTTCCTATGATTTCCCCGATGTTGCGCACATAATCCTCCAACAGTTTTTGTGCTCGAAGCTGTGCATTGGCAAGCAGTGCGGTATCGTTTTCTGCTGCCTCACGCATCTTTGCCTGGGCATCCCTAAACGCTTCCGTTTGATGCTCTGCTTCTACTTCGGCGGAATTCTGAGCAATAATAAAAGAATCCTTGGACAATGTATTTTCGTCGACTTTACAGCGAAATACCCTGGCCGGCGGAATTGTAATTGAAACGGTATCGCCATCAATCTCCATCGTTACCAAAGAGGTATCAATCCCAATTGTAACAATACCGGAGTATTCCACCCAGAACTTTCTGTCTTTCTTCCACCACAACACTCCGGAAGCATCTTCCTCAAAGTACTTTGCAACGTTATGGTAATAGCACTCCATTGTTGCCAGTTCACAAATCGATTTCATTTGCGATATTTGAGGCTCTATTTCCCTGATCTCACGGTTGGACTCGGATTCGGAGCAAGCTGCGAGGGACAAAAAAAGCGCTGTAAATAACATGATAGAAATGGGCTTTTTCATAAAATAAATCCTTTCGTTTGTCGTAGGCAGAAACCCACTGCTTTAGGCGGTGGGAGGAGCCTTGTAAATCCTGATATCATTTAATCGATTTTCAATTTGTACTCAGAGTCCAGGCTGCTTACAAATGGGCGAATCAGCGCTTCCACGATATTTTGAGCGTTTTGTTCAGCAAGCTCACATATTGTACTTTCGCGATTGCTCTCATGGGTAACATCTGCGATACAGTGTTCGTATGCCTCCTCAGATATGGTCTCTGTATTTGCCTCATCATTTAGAAAAATATAATCCATAGATTCAATGTCAACTGTAATCTCTGTTATTTTGATGTCCGGAAGCGTAAGAGAAATTATTTTTTCTGCATCGTCGACCGATATATCAATTTCTTCAAAATCAATCCCGGCTTTGACTGTCGCATCATAGGACACATAATAATCAATCTTTTGCGGATCATTCGGGTTCACGACTTTTGCTACCCCGTTGTATATTGCTTCATACGTAGATAGATCACTTACATATAGGATCTTTTCAAGCGTTGGTATGCTAATCGTCGGTGGTTCGGATTTCTCTGCGCCTTTGGATGTCAAACCTACAGCTGCTGCAGCAGCAATCACGGCTGCGATTCCTGCAATGAAGAATTCTCCCTGTTTTCTCCCTCCAGAAATGCAAAAAACCCTTACGTGGTAAGGGTTTTTGAATATTCATGAGACACGGGGGATTCGAACCCCCGACACCTTGATTAAAAGTCAAGTGCTCTACCGACTGAGCTAGTATCCCATAGCTGGGCTAGTTGGATTTGAACCAACGAGTGCAGGAGTCAAAGTCCTGTGCCTTACCGCTTGGCGATAGCCCAACGAATGATCTGGTGTAGGTACTTTGTTTCATCCTACAAAGGTGGGTACAGGGACTCGAACCCTGGGCCTTCAGAGCCACAATCTGACGCGCTAGCCAACTGCGCTATACCCACCATATTGATTGTCTTTCTCTCCTGTTTTCAGGAAGCGGGTGATGGGAATCGAACCCACGTATCCAGCTTGGAA
>CASGAH010000104.1 GCA_949299375.1 uncultured Eubacteriales bacterium
GAAATGAGGAAGAACGAAATGAGAAATAGGGAAGAAAAAGCAAATGCGCGTGCCTTGCGCCGGGAAGAAAAGCTGCGGGAGAAAAACCGCAGGCGGCAGGCCAAAAAAAGACTTCGAGAAAAGAGAAGAAATTTTTTCCGGCAAAACAAAGAAATCTATGTGATTGCCGGGCTTGTCGGGCTGTTCTTTTTGTCGATGATTGTCTACTATGCATATTATCTCATTGCCGTGAGCGATACGGTCATCAACAACTCCTACAACCCCCGCATTGCCAGCCTCGAAAATACGGTAAACCGGGGCAGCATCCTTTCCTCCTCCGGACAGATTCTAGCGGAGACGACGGTGGCGCAGGACGGAACCCGAAATCGAAATTACCCATTCGGGGAGCTGTTTGCCCATCCGGTCGGATACTCCACGATGAAGACGACGGAGCTGGAGCGATACCTGAACTTTACGCTGCTCAGCAGTCACGAGAGCATTGCGAGAAAAATATACTATGACCTGACGGAACGCCGCTATGAGGGGGATTCCGTCTATACGACGTTAGACGCCGGTCTGCAGCAGGCTGCCTGGGATGCGCTCGGGTCCTACAATGGAGCGGTTGTCGCCATCGAGCCATCTACCGGGCGCATTTTGGCGATGGTTTCCAAACCGGGATACAACCCCAATACGCTGGAGGAAGACTGGAACAGCCTGATTTCGGAGGAAAACACATCGTCTAACCTGATGAACCGCGCTTCCCAGGGAATCTATCCGCCCGGGTCGACGTTTAAATTGCTGACGGTGCTGGAGTACATTCGCGAAAATCCGGACACATGGCAGGATGTGACGTTTTCGTGTGACGGGGCATTTGAGTACGGGGACGGGCTTGTGCTGCACTGTCATGATGGAAATGCCCACGGGACGGTTGACATCCGCTCCGGAATTGCGCTCTCCTGCAATGGCATTCATGCCTGGCTCGGACTCTCCCTTGACCGGGAAAGTTTCCTGGAATTGTGTCAGTCATTTGGATTTCAGAGCACGATACCGCTTGAGATCGGCACGACTGCGAGCCAGATCACACTGGACGACACGCTCACCGACTGGGCGATGATGCTGACAAGCATCGGACAGGGAACGGTGGTGGAAACCCCGCTGCAAAACGCGCTGATTACGTGCGCCATTGCTAACGGCGGTGTGATGATGAAGCCGTATCTTGTGGAAACCGTTGTCAATGAACAGTGGGAGGTTGTTCGGGAATATCATCCGCAGGAATACCGGACGCCGCTGACAAAAGAGGAGGCAGATTTTCTGAAGGATTGCATGATTGCGGTCGTCAATGAGGGAAGCGGGGGAGCGAGCGCGAGTGCCTACGCTCAAATTGCAGGAAAAACAGGATCGGCGGACTACGGCTCCGAGGGAAAGCGCCACGCCTGGTACACCGGTTTTGCCCCGGCGGACGATCCGCAAATTGTAGTCAGTGTCATCCTCGAGGACGGCCAGTCCGGCGGTACGTATGCCGCACCGGCTGCCAGGGAAATCATCGAATATTATCTTTTGCGGGAGTAACAGCATCCGTCCGTCCGGGCAGCTCCAACTGTTGTCAAAAAATCAACAAATGTGTGAAATTTCCTTGCAAGGACAGCGAAAAGGAGTTATACTATAGTATAATGTGTCACACCAATGGACAGGAGGAATTGCAATGGTAGAAGCAACGAGCTGTGGCGGTGTGGTTATTTTTCGAGGCAAGATTCTCGTGTTGTACAAGAATTACAAGAACCGATACGAGGGATGGGTATTGCCGAAGGGGACTGTAGAGAAAGGCGAGGCATTTCAGGAAACTGCCTTGCGGGAAGTTCGGGAAGAGACAGGAGTGAGTGCTTCGATTGTGAAGTACATTGGGAAGAGCGAATACACGTTCCATATCCCGCAGGATATGGTTTCCAAAGAGGTGCACTGGTATCTGATGATGGCGGACAGCTACTACAGCAAACCACAACGAGAGGAGTTTTTCGTGGATTCCGGCTATTATAAATTCCACGAAGCTTACCACCTGCTAAAATTTTCAAATGAAAAGCAGATCTTAGAAAAAGCATACAATGAATATCTGGAATTAAAAAAAGAAAATCTCTGGGGGGTAAAAAAGGTTTATTAAAAATGAGATTTCGTCCATGCATTGACATCCACAACGGAAAAGTAAAACAAATTGTAGGAGGAAGCCTCTGTGACCGAGGGGATGCGGCTGAGGAGAATTTTGTGTCGGAACAAGACGCGGCGTGGTATGCCGGATTCTACGAGAAGGACGGCCTAAAGGGAGGGCATATCATCGTGCTGAATGCGATGCACAGCCCTTACTATGAGGAGAGCAGGCGTCAGGCACTGCTTGCCCTTCGCGCCGCTCCCGGAAGTTTTCAAATCGGAGGAGGCGTCACAGACGCCAACGCCGGGGAGTACCTGGATGCCGGAGCCTCCCATGTAATTGTCACATCGTTTGTCTTTCGAGGGGGAGAGATCTGCCGGGACAATTTGCGAAAGCTTGTCCAAGCGGTGGGAGAAAAGCGTCTCGTGCTGGATGTGAGCTGCCGCAGGAAAGACGGACATTATTATATTGTGACAGACCGCTGGCAGACGTTTACCGACGTGGCTTTAACGCCGGCCTCATTGCAGATGCTGTCACAGTACTGCGCAGAGTTTCTCGTTCACGGGGTTGACGTGGAGGGAAAGGCATCCGGAATCGAGGAGGATCTCGTGAGACTGCTTGCTTCGTGGGGAAAGATCCCGATTACGTACGCCGGCGGAATCGGAACGATGGAGCATCTGCAGTGCATGAAGACGCTTGGCAGAGACAGACTCGATGTGACGATCGGGAGTGCGCTTGATTTGTTTGGCGGAACGCTTCCCTACCGGGACGTGCTGCACGTTTGCTCACACGGGCAGAGCGGCAGCGGATCTGTGGGGATGCAGTCGGGGAATCACACAAAAAAATGAAAAAATCTCTTGACAAGGGAAATAATCAGTGGTAGACTATGCATGTTCCGTGAGGTTCTGTGTAAAACAGGTTTCATCGTACATTTGCCGGCGTGTCGGAATGGCAGACGAGGCAGACTCAAAATCTGTTGTGTGCGAGCACGTGCGGGTTCGAGTCCCGCTGCCGGCAGTCCTTGGCAGGGGCGAAAGAGGTCTTAAATTCCTTGAGAGAGAGGTTTTTAAGGCCTCTTTTTCAGTAGAAAGGAGTCTGAACCGAAAGCAGCGCATTGCGAAAAATAGGCAGTCTGGTGACTGGGATAAATGGAGAGAGATATGAACTTTATTTTTGTTTCACCGCATTTTCCGGAGAATTACTGGAACTTTTGTTCTCAGTTGAAAAAAAATGGTGTAAATGTTCTCGGAATTGGAGATGCGGCGTATCAGAGCCTGCGATATGAACTTCGTCAGGCATTGACAGAATATTATCGGGTTGACAGTATGGAGGACTATGACCAGATGTACCGGGCAGTCGCATATTTTGCATTCAAATATGGCAAAATCGACTGGCTGGAGAGCAACAACGAACACTGGCTGGAGCAGGATGCCCGGCTGCGCACAGATTTTCATATTACAAGCGGATTTTCCGAGGAGGAGCTGGCTCTGCTTGTCAAAAAATCCGGCATGAAGCCATTCTATGAGAAGGCCGGATTGAAAAGCGCCCCCTGGTGCATGGCGGATACACTCGAACACGCCCTCTCCTTTGCACAGAGCGTCGGATACCCGGTTGTCGTGAAGCCGGATCGGGGGGTAGGCGCCAAAGATACGTGGAAGCTGTGCAGCCCCCAGGAGATCGAAGTCTTCTTTTTCACAAAACCGAACAAGACGTTTGTGATGGAAAAATTCGTGGACGGAGAAATCTGTTCCTATGATGCCATCCTCAATGCAAAGGGAGAGCCGCTTTTTGAGTCTGGAAACATTACACCCATTTCGATTATGGATGCGGTCAATCAAAACGACACGGTTTCCTTCTACATTACAAAGGAACTCTCCGAGGATGTCCGGCAGGCGGGACGGCGCTGCGTCGATGCCTTTGGGGTAAAGGGGCGCTTCATCCACTTCGAATTTTTCCGTCTTCGCAGTGACCAGGAGGGAATCGGAACGGCAGGGCAGATCGTTGGCC
>CASGAH010000105.1 GCA_949299375.1 uncultured Eubacteriales bacterium
TGCATACCCCTTCACACTTTCCACGATATTCGGAATCAGATCCCACCTCTTTTTCAAATAAACGTCCATCGTGGAAAACGCTTCCTCTACGGAATTTCTCAGCTTCACAAGCGAATTGTACGTTACGCCAATATAAATACCCGTCACAAGTATCAACACAATGAAAACTACAATGATCGTATATCCCATTCTCCATACCTCCTATCTCTTTGTTTCCTGCAGCAGATCCAACCAAACATTCTGATTTCGGGGAAAGAGATTCCCGTTCTATTCCTTTATGTAAAAGGTATCACCTTCCTCTCCAAAGCGGAGCTCCGTATCTGAAGCAAAATAAAAACTGTTTAGATAACCAAGCTCCCCATCATACAGATCATAGCGGCCGCTGCCGTCCCCATCCTCGCCCACATATTTCAGATACCCTGCAGCTTCTACAAATCCGCTGGCATAATAGGTGATAAATCCGCCTTCCCCATCCATGTAGATGCTTGCAGTCCCCTCTTCGCCGTCTAGGCGCCACGTGCCCTCGGTTGCCGCAAAGATGGCATCCCCTTCGCTCGAATCCGCAGAAACGCCCTCCGTCTCACTCGAAGCGGCACTGGAATCCTCTGTCTCACTTTGAGCAGTTCCGGAGTCCTCCGCCTCACTCTGGGTATGATTTTGCGGTTCGTTTGCACAGGCAGCCAAGGTCAGCACAGTGGCTGCCGCCAAAAGAATCATTCTCCATTTTTTCATTGTAATACTCTCCTTTTCTCGCAGCATACACATATTTCATGAATCGCTCAGCTCACGGCAAAGCCGTTCGCAGTCAAATGCATCTCTGTCTGTGCAAGCAAGCTTGCCCTTCCAAAGATGCGCTTGACCGTCTTATCGCACAAATTTAGCCCCTGCTGGGGTTGAATGGTTTTTGCAGGGGCTGGGTGATGATGGCCTGTCAAGCGGTTTGGATTGGGCAGGCTTGCTTGCCAGGCGATCATCGAGGCAGGATTTATAACAAATTTACGTTACTTTCGCAGTAAGGCCTGGATCCTGGCATATAGGATCCTCATGCTGTATGGCTTCCCAAGCCAACCATCTGCACCGCCGAGCAGGAAAGCTTCTTCGTCGTTCTCATTTTCTGAGATCAGCAGAAATTTTGTTGCTGCGGAACATTGCTTTACTTTTTGACAGAACAAAATTCCGTCCGCTACGCTTTCCTCCAAATCTGCAATCATCACAGCAATGGACTGTTCACAGATCGCAGAGAATGCTTCCTCTCTGCCGACCGCACACCGGGCATCAAAACCATTTCTCTTGAGCAGTTTGCCGGTCATTTCTGTCATCATGCGGTCTGGCCGACAAACAGTATTCTGGGCAATCCATCACCTCCCTACGATCTCTTCTTTTAATAGAAACAGTATATCAGAAAAAACGACACGATTTGAATTGTTAGAAAAAGCTCATATTTCGCAGCGGCGATATTTACGCTGTCGTAAACATATATCCTTTCCCGTATATAGAGACGATGTCATAATCCTCTGCACTGTCTACGTTGAGTTTTCTGCGGAGGTTTTTGATATGGAAGCGCACCGCACGGATGTCCTCTCCCGGAGGCGTTCCCCACACTTTTTCGTACAATTCGTAGGGGGATACTTCCCGTTCCTCATGCTGCACCAGCAGCAAAAGCAGTGCAAATTCTTTGGCCGTAAGACCTGCATCCTGGCCGTTCACGGTTGCCCTGGATTTTGAAATATCGAGGACAAGCGAGCCTTTCGCGATCACCGTGAGCTGTCTGTGCTTCTGCATGGTCTGCAGATGACGCTTTACGAGTCTGTCCGCAACGGCCAGCAGTTCGTCCGGGTCGTAGGGCTTGGTCAGATAATAATCCCCGCCGTGTCCGAGACCTTCAATCCGGTCGCGCGTTTCTCCCTTTCCGCTCAGAAAGATGACCGGGTGATCGCTCCTGCTGCGAAACCATTCACAGATCTCATATCCGCTCCCGTCCGGCAGCATAATATCCAGGATTAAAAGATCGGGCGTCATGCGCTCCAACTGCTCATATGCCTGACGGCAGTTTTCTGCTGTGTACACCGTATATCCGCGCCGCGCAAGCATCCTGGCGTTAATCCGCAGCACTTCCGCTTCGTCCTCCACTACAAGTATCGCTGATTTTTTTTGTTCCATACTCTATCTCTCCTCGCCAGGCAGTGTAAATGTCACGGTTGTTCCTTCCCCCAGTTTGCTTTCAATCCAGATTCTTCCCCCGTGGGCTTCTACAATCTGATGAGACACATACAGACCAATGCCGTGGCGCCAATATTCTTTATCCGAAGATACATACCCTTTGAATGCCTTTTCCCGTATTTCTTCTTT
Organism: uncultured Eubacteriales bacterium; assembly: GCA_949299375.1. GTDB lineage: Bacteria > Bacillota > Clostridia > Lachnospirales > Lachnospiraceae > UBA2942. Next base: position 2,350 of record CASGAH010000105.1, read on the forward strand.
CATCCCGTCTCCATTGTCGGCAATCACGACGGTCTGTTCCCCTCTTGCCTGAAAGAGGGAGATCCGAATCGTGCCGGCCTTTGTATACCGTATGGCGTTGGACAAAAGGTTTGTGACCACCTGTACGATTCTCGCATAATCTGCACGGATGGGGGGCAGATTTTCGTCCAGATCCAGAACCAGTTCGCTGCCCGCAAGGACATCTTTTCCAAAGTACGTATCGGAGACTTCACGCAGCAGCCTGCTAAGCCGCATCGGCGCAAGGTTTAGCGCCAGACGCCCTTGCTCGATGGCCACAGTATCTTTCAAGTCTGTCAAAATGCGGTCAATGCGCGCCACCATCTCTTCGATCACCCGCTGATTGTTCTGAATCTCGAGGACATCCAGCGCCTCCTCCTCCATCAGCTCCAGCGTATCACGGGCATAGAGATTGATGGCATTCAGCGGATTTTTCACCTCATGGGATACGGTCGTCAGGAAGGCAGATCGGGAATCGTCGTAGCGCCTCAGCTTTTCATTCTGCTCATGCAGCAATTCCCGCTGATGGTCGTATTCTCTCAGATGAAAAAAGAGCACCAGACCGCAAATCAGACTGACACAGGTGAAGGCGAAAACGATATCGATTAAAATCTGATCTTCTGTCTCGTAATGCGTCACCAGCTCGGGATGGTAATAGGCGAACACACACACAGCGGAGTATTCCAAAATTTCCAGCAGGGAGATCAAGAGCGCTGCTCTCCCCTTTATCATCAGAATGGTAAACAGAACCGCCAGAAGAAAAACCGAGGGCATACCGCTGCGGTGACCGCCGGAAGTAAAGAACATCATCGGCACAAACAACATAAAGATGAATATGACGGTGAGCACGTAGGCCGTCTGATATTTGCCTGTCTTCTGGGTGAACAAGATCAAACCCAGAGAGAGCGCAATCAGAATTGCCGCCAGCGCCGCGGTTTCCCACATATCCATGATCAGGCTTATGAAGGCTGTGCAGAAACTAATTGCGATTCCGCCAAAGGCCAGTACGTGGAACAGCCAAATGCGAAAGTCCATCGGCTGCTTAAAAAATCGAACCTGCATTTTTATAAGCAAAGGTTTCAAGGCGATCCCTCCCTCTGTTTTTTCATTTTCCTCTCTTCTTCCAGCCGTTTATGCTTCGGCATCTCCCCTCGCACGCCCTGCCTGTTCTCCCGGATTGGATCTCCCCGATTTCAAAAAGGCAATCCCGGCCAGAAGCAGCGCAGGAAATAGAATGCCGAAGAAAAATCCTGTCTTTAATTCGCCTCCAAAGGCATTCGACACCATTCCTACCAGTGTCGGTCCTCCCGAACATCCCACATCCCCGGCCAGCGCCAGCAGTGCAAACATTGCGGTTCCTCCCTTTGGCAGCGCTGCAGATGCTTTGCTAAAGGTTCCGGGCCACATAATTCCTACCGACAGACCGCACAGCGCACAGGCAATCAGACTCAGCTGCGGCATTGGAGAGAGCGAGATTCCCAGGTAGGCGGCAATGCACAGAAGGCTGCTGTACATCATAAAGCGTTCCAGGTCAACTACCCATCCCCTAAAGGGAATGGGCTTGTAACTGCCCAGTCGTGCAAGCGGCTTACGCCTCCGACCTTTATCCCCAATAAGTATTATT
>CASGAH010000106.1 GCA_949299375.1 uncultured Eubacteriales bacterium
GGTAATAATACTTATTGGGGATAAAGGTCGGAGGCGTAAGCCGCTTGCACGACTGGGCAGTTACAAGCCCATTCCCTTTAGGGGATGGGTAGTTGACACAGGACAAGGCTTTTTTCCATTTTGGAGATTACCATAACATTTTCTCCCCCCTGTCATCCACATAATCCACATTATCCACAATGAAATTGGGGATATCCAGGGAGAAAAATCTCAAAACAGGGGGGTATTCTCTTTTTGGGAAAGGTGTGCTATACTGAAGACAGCAATCGGAACGCGCCTGCGCGCGGTTTAGAAATGAGGTAAATGGATATGGAAACAGTGCGATTTTCGTCTCAGTTCAAAAACGATTTTTTACTCCTTCCCGGTTTTTTTATTGATTTTTATCTGGCAAAGGCCAACGGTGAATATGTCAAAGTTTATCTGTATCTGCTCCGGGCAGCTTCCCTGCAAAGACCGCTCTCTGTCGCACAGATGGCGGAAGATCTGGATCATACCCAGAGAGATATCGTCCGGGCGCTGACGTATTGGGACAGAGAAAATCTGCTTCGCCTTGGCTTCAATGCGCGGCAGGAAATTACCGATATTGTCCTTTTGTCCCCGGATGCGCCCGGCTCCAAAGAGGAGAGCACACGTCCGGAACAGACTTCCTTTGCGGAGGATTTTCAGGCGGCAGCGGGAAGCGGCTTTTCAGAATCTTCCGCAAAGCCGTCTGCGGATTGTCCCGCCGACGCTCCCTCCGGTGTTTCCGGCGATGTTTCCCCGGATTCTGTCCCAGCGGAATCCCCAAGGTCCCAGCGCGTCGCTTCCGTGGAAGATCTGGCCCAGGACGAGTCCTTTAGCGAGCTCTGCTTCCTGGCGCAGACGTATACGAAAAAGACGCTGACTTCCAGAGACACCGAGCGGATCGGCTACTGGTACATACTCTATGACTGTTCGTATGATATTATCGAATACCTTTTGGAGTATTGCGTGGAGATGGGACACCCCAACATCAATTACATGGAAAAAGTTGTGCTCAGCTGGCATGAGAGCGGACTTCGCACCGTGGAGGAGATCAAGGAGCATTCCAGAAAATACAGCAATATCGCTTACAAAGTCATGCGGGCATTCGGCATCGGCGACCGCTCTCCAAGTCCCAAGGAATCTCAGCTGATTCAAAAATGGAGCCAGGACTACGGATTTTCCGCCGACATGATTGAGACAGCCTGCGAGCGCACTCTGGCCGCCATCCAAAAACCGAGCTTTGCCTACGCCGACTCCATCCTCACCGCATGGAAGAAGCATGGCTGCCGGACGAAAGAGGATCTCGCCTCCTACGATGCCAGCCACCAAAAGTCGCGCCAGAAGCAGACTCCGCAGAACAGCTCCGGGAACCGTTCCCAGTCCCGGTCCAATAAATTTCACAATTTCGAGCAGCGCTCCACTGACTACAATAAGATGGTCGCAGATTTCTACGGATATCAGGATTCCTGATCGGGATTTCTGATGCCGGAAAGGAGGCATTTATGCCGCTAAAGAATTCACAGTACGATCGGCTGATGCGGGAATACAGCCAACGGCAGCTCCAAAACGAGCGCGAGCGCCAGCAGCGGATTCAACGCGTCTACGAGCAGATTCCGCAGATCGCACAGATCGACCGCTCCATCCGCCAATCCGCCTGCACATATGCCCGCAGGCTGATCGGCGGAGATGCGCAGGCACTCGAATCCATGCGCCTGAAATTGCATCATCTGAAAGAGGAAAAGGCATCCCTTTTGGCTGCCCACGGGTTTCCCTCCGATTTTATGGAGCTTCACTACCACTGCCCTTCCTGCAAAGACACCGGATACATCGGCTCAGAAAAATGCCACTGCCTGAAGCAGGCTGCGGTTGACCTTCTCTACACCCAGTCCCGGATCCGGGATGTTCTGAAAGAGGAGAACTTTTCTACCCTGAATTTATCCTATTATTCCAGGTCGCTCCACCCCAGGCTTGGGAAGAGTGTCTATGAAGATATGCAGGGAAAGATCGCATTCTGCCGCTCGTATGCCGCCTCTTACGGTTCGGATCACTATGACAGTATTTTGTTTACCGGCACAACCGGTGTCGGGAAAACGTTTTTATCTCACTGCATTGCCGCAGAAGTGTTAAATCACTGCCACTCGGTCGTCTATCTCACCGCCTCCGACCTGTTCGACCTGTTTTCCAAGGCGACGTTTTATCGGGAGGAAGAGCAGGAAGATGACGCGGATCTGTATCTTCTGGAGTCCGACTTGCTCATCATTGATGATCTCGGAACAGAGTTTTCCAATTCCTTTACAAACGGGAAATTGTTCTACTGCATCAACGAACGTCTTGTAAGGCAAAAGGGAACGATCATCTCCACAAATCTCAGCGTCAATGAACTGCGGGATCTGTATTCCGAGCGGGTCATTTCCCGCGTGCTGAGCAATTATCACATTTTGGAACTGTTTGGCGAAGACATCCGCATCCGGAAAAAATTCCAGCGTTAGGTTGACTTCTCCTCTCATTTTAAGTAAGATAAAGTGACGTCCGGGTTCAAGCGGATCCCGGAGGCAACGGCATTGATGCAGTACAGGCACAATGAAACAATTTGGAGGACAATTACAATGGCACCCAACAAACAAAATTTTCAGACCATTCCTGTCGGCCCACTTGGACTCATCCCGCTGAGAAGCTGCACACTTCTCGGAAAAAAGGTAGATGCCCATTTAAATGCCTGGAGAACAGCAAGAGCGCAGGAACAGGAACACAGCACAGCTTTGGCTTTTGACGGATATCTCAAAGACTCGTATCAGATTTCCGCCTCCACACCCCGGTTTGGCTCAGGAGAGGCAAAAGGCGTCATCAACGAGTCTGTCCGGGGAGAAGATCTCTACATTATGGTAGATGTGTGCAATTACAACGAATGCTACTCCCTGTACGGAATCCAAAACTGCATGAGTCCCGACGACCATTTCCAGGACCTGAAGCGTGTCATTGCAGCCGTCGGCGGAAAGGCACGCCGCATCAATGTGATCATGCCCTTTTTGTATGAGAGCCGCCAGCACAAGCGAACGAGCCGGGAGTCCCTCGACTGCGCGATGGCGCTGCAGGAGCTCGTGGAGATGGGCGTGGAGAACATCGTCACCTTTGACGCCCATGACCCGAGGGTTCAAAACGCCATTCCGCTGAAAGGATTTGAGACCGTTCCCTGTACGTATCAGTTTATCAAAGCGCTGCTCCACGCGGAACCGGACATGGTTGTGGACAGCAGCCGTCTGATGGTCATCAGCCCGGACGAAGGCGGCATGAACCGCGCCGTCAACCTGGCCAACTATCTCGGGGTTGATATGGGAATGTTCTATAAGAGAAGAGACTACACCCGCGTTGTGGATGGAAAAAATCCGATTGTCGCCCACGAATTTCTCGGCTCCAACGTGGAGGGAAAAGATGTGCTGATCGTCGATGATATGATCTCCTCCGGTGACAGCATGATCGACGTTGCCACCCAGCTGAAAAACAGAAAGGCAAACCGCGTATTTTGTCTGTCAACGTTCGGGCTTTTCACAAACGGATTGGATAAGTTTGACAAGGCGCACGAGAGCGGGCTTATCTCCAAAGTGCTGACAACCAATCTGATCTACCAGCCCGAAGAGCTGCTGCAGCGGTCCTGGTATGTCGACGTTGACCTGAGCAAGTATATCGCCCTCATCATTGACCATATGAATCACAACGCTTCGCTTCAGGAGCTGCTCATTCCGACAGACCGGATCAACCGCATTCTGGCAAAACATAAGGCAGCGCAGGAAGCAAAGCATTGATCGTTTTCCGCCGCCGCATTTTGCGGAGGGAACATTGCATTGCCCCCAGCGTCTGCCATCAAACAGGAGCGCTTATTGATTTATAATTAAAACTGACCAGGGTTTTACGAGGAAAGCTGACCCACCTTAACGGCGGGGTTGCAAGTAAGTAAGCCCAGTCCTGATCACTGTA
>CASGAH010000107.1 GCA_949299375.1 uncultured Eubacteriales bacterium
TTTGTCGGATGGCTCACCACACCGGCACAGTGGCTCTAAAATAGCGGCAAGGTGGCTCAGTTAGAGCGTGCAGTGTGCTCTGAACGACCGGCATTTACAACCATCGAGCGACGCAGCGCCGGTTCATACGGTAACAATCCAATCCGGAAAGATCTCCTTCGATGTCCGATTGCGGTTTCGCACTGCGGAAAGTCATGCGGCCTGCTGCCCGGCGAATCGAACGATTCGTGTTCCGGTCGGATCCCTGCTTGTGAAAACACAGCGGTCGCCCTCCGGGCTTATCGAACAAGAAAGCCACTGTACAGTATCTATTGTACAGTGGCTGACACACGATGTATTGAGTACTCAGGTACCAATTCAGGTACTAATTTTTATAACATCCGCCATTCGCGCCCGTTTGTTGCGCTCCGCTCCTGTGATGGACAGCTTGTCATACACCCGGTTAAGATGGTTTTTTACGGTGCGCTCTGAGAGAAACAGCCTGGCGGCGATCTCCTGGTTTGTCATCTTGGCAGCTGCCAGTTTGGCGATCTCCATCTCTCTTCTCGAAAGCCCCCATCCTTGCTGGGAATCCGTTTTCTGCGGCTGCTCATAGGAAAGGCCGCAGACTTTGCTGCGTCCCTGACGAAATCTTTCTGCTAATTTTCTGATTTTCGTCGAATCGATGTCTTTTTGTTCCTCCAGACACGTTATGAGCACGTCATCCACCTCAAAGAAGGGGAAATAAATCTGGTCGGGAAGCGCCGCCTTTGCGGCACGTTTGAGCAATGCCTCCCCCTCTTCCCGACGGCCAAGCCTCAAAAGCGCCGCGGATGTCTGAAGCTGCAGGTAAATGTCGCAGAGCAGATAGTGAAACTGCCCGCACAAGTCATGGATTCTGCTCCATCGGGCAGCCACCTGGCTGTATGCGCCCTGAGCGAGCAAAATCTGGTTTGCCGTAATCTGCAGCATCGGAAGGGCAGGACTCAGCACCGAGGAGTCGGCATCTTCTTCCAGAATCCAGGCCGGCGCCTCCTGCGGGCGTCCCAGCAGTGCATACAGCCACCCGCAGCACAAATCCAGCGTCGGCAGCAGCGTATATTGCCGGTTCTCTCTGAGCGGAAGGAGCAGTGCGTCCAGCGGGGCAAACACGCCGTCTTCCCGACCGTCCACAATTGCCAGCTTTGCCGCCAGAAAAGCTGCCGCAATCAAAATGCTGAACTGCCCTTTGGAAGAGGCCGCTTCCACCGCTTTGTGGTAGGAAATTTCCGCGCTGACCGTCTCTCCCCGCATGAGAAATACCTCTGCCTCCATCACATGATCTGCCCCTTTGCCGTGATCCTGCGTAACCCGGCTGTAATAAGGAATGCACTCCCGCATCTGTTCTGTTTCCAGATCCATCTTTCCAGCTGTGCGATGGTATGTCATAAGGATTGACGGGCAGCCAAACGTCCAGGGACTCTCGTTTCCCATACTGTAGCTTGGACGGCTTAGCAGCTCGCAGGCCCGCCGGTGATGAACGCTCATCGCGGATATGTCATTGAATTTGAGGAAGCTGAGCATAATCTCCGCCTCCCCAAGCAGGTTGTTTCGTTCCTGAACTGTAATTTCCCGGTTCTGCTCGATGCTCTGCTGGAACAGGCCATAGATTCGCATCATCTCCGGGATATTGTAGTAGGAGTAAAGGTTTAGCATCAGGACCAGCAGCGCATCCGGGCGGCGAAGCAGCAATTCTTCGGGGCACTCGACACACCATTTTACGAGTATCTCGCCGTGTTCTCCGCCAAAGCTTTTGCTTTGATCCTGCACGATTGCCTCCAGCAGCTGTTCCCAGTCTCCGACTTTGTAGAATGTATCGGTAGCTGCGATAAAATCCCGCTGCTCCATCTGCCACTGCCCAATCCGCGAGAGCATTTCCTGCTGCTCGGCCTTTGGCAGTGCCCGGAAATGAATTCTCACTACATCCCGCAGCATATTGTGATACCGATACGCACCGCCTTCCCCGTCATAGGAAATAAAGCCGGCTCGCGCCAAAGATATGCCGCCTGCTTGCGGGAAAACGATTCCGTCAGACCGTTGACGAACAGAAATCTTTGTTTTCTGGCATCCAAAGGTTCATACATTACCTGATCCATCAGCCGGAAAATGTCCGGCGACCTCAGATTCCATCTTCCCTGCTGAAAATAAGAGCGAAACAAAAGATACAAAAGAGAAACCCAGCCCTCTGAGATTCGGTCCAGTTCCTCCGCCTGTGCCGCATCCATCGACAGGCCGCACAGACTGGCGTATGCCCGAATCTCCTCGCGCTGCAGCCGCAGCTCTGACATCGTAATCTGACATAAATTCCCTCCCAGCCGAAAGCGGTCGGCCTCCCGAAAAATCCGGTTTCGGGAAATGAGAATGATCCGCATACGGGCCGGGAGATGCAGCGCCAAAGTTGCAAACAGCTCTGCAAGATCTGGTGTGCTGAAATAATGCATATCGTCCAGGATATATACAACCGGAGGGCCGTCTTCTCCGAGCGCGTCTTCCAAAAGCTCTACCAAAAGGTGAATGCGTTCCCGGTCTCCCGGGTATCCCAGAGCCATCATTTGTCTTGCCAATTCCGGATATTTGCGCAGCACTCTGCAAAATCCTCTCCAGAATGTGTCCTCCCCATCCCCGCTCAGCGTCTGAAACAGGACCACTGCCTCCGGATGTTTCTCGGTATAGCGCTCCGTCCACCATCTCACAGCCGTAGATTTCCCGTATCCCATGGGGGCTACGACGGATGTCACCCTGCAGTGTTCCGCCTCATTCAGACACGTTAAAAGTCTCGGGCTGATATACGTGCAGTTCATCGCAGGCGCCTGATTTTCCGATTTCCTGTCTGCCATAACCTCGGTTCTCCTTCTGTTGGAATTTTCATTGATCTTTTCTCGCAAGGCACTGTGATCGTGTCCCGGACAAAATATTCTCAAAAAATTTCAGAAATCCATCTTCCACCGCCACCTGTTCCAGTCGTTCGCCTGGAAGATCATAAAAATATTTGTTTGTCTTCCTGTCCAGTGAGAGGCAGTCCAGAGGAAATCCCTTCCTGCGAATTGCGCTGTGGGGCTTATCTGTCAAAAGAAACGACTCGCTCTCCATCGAGGGCTCCATTGCCTCATAAATATGTTCCTCGTCCTTGACAAAACAGATCGCATTCCGATACCTTGCGACAAGATTGCCATACGTTCTTGCCAATCCGGAATAGTACACGATCATTTCATCGTCGGACAAACACTTTCCTTTTACATTGCGCACATGGACCCCCGGCTGAACCTCATCCGGAACGTTGTCAAAATACAGTCCCGAGTCGCAGGAGAAAACCGGCATTCCAAATGTATGATAGTATGCCAGCGCCTTTCGTCTCGCATTTTCAAGCGGCGTGTTTCCGTCTTCTGCGACACTTGGGATGCTCCGCCCTTCCGCTCTCAGGTCATTGAGTCCAATCAATTCAACATCCATTTTCCTCAATCTGCTCTTCATCGCAGCAAATTTTGCCTGATTTCCTGTTCCATACAGCAATTTCATTTTACCGCACTCCATTTCCTTTTCAAGTCGAAAAAAGTCGCTTCTCCAGTATAGCACACTCCATCTCCAACGTACAATAAAATGATATAAAGTGCTGCGGTTCCCCGCTCATCCTGGGTCAGGCGTTCACACCAAAACGTCCGGACATTACCAGCTTCCGCCCCCGCCTCCGCCAGAGCCTCCGCCGGAAACACCGCCGCCTCCGCCAGAGCCTCCGCCGGACGAGACTTCGATCGGGGAAGAGGTCATCTCAGAGGACGCACTCCGAATTGTCTGGTTCATTGTATACCACATGGCGGCAACGGTGAATACACCGGCGCTTGTGTACCACTCAGGCGGTTCCACCGCAATCCCTTCGAATTTTTTCACCCATTTGTTCGATACGCCAAGCACATAGGCAAAGGGAAGAATGTGGTAAAAATACTTTGGATCGTCATGAACAAGTGCTTCCAGTCTGTCTTTTTCCGCCGTTTTCAAAAACATCCGGAATCCGGACAGCTTCTCCAGATTTTTATGGCTCTCCTCCGTTCTTCTTGCAATGAAATGAGACATCAGGAAAACGGCGGCAAGAATGGCAATCCCGATCCCAAGCGGAAGAATTCTCTCATCCCCGCCCAGCATACTGTTGAAAATCACAACATCAAGAATCAGACAGAGGACGGCAAGCACCCTGCAGAGAGTCCGCAGACGTGCAGATGTCCTGGCATAGATACGCCCTATTTTGTCGGAAGAATGATAGTAAGTGCGAATTTTGTCGATTGTATGATAAAATTTGTTCTTCAGGTCTTCACCGGTGACAATGTCCTTGCCGCTTTCAAAGAGCCCTTCAAAAAATATCTTTTTGTTCTCATCCAGTCCATCCGGATACAGTTTGACACGCTCTATGGAATACTGGGCTTTTCTCCTTTTTTTCCCGCTGTTTTCGTCATGAATGATCAGATATCCCTCGTTTGCCAGTTCAATGAGCAGGGCAATGCTGTCCTTCTTCGGCAGTCTGCCCTTGTACCAATACGCTACTTCTGCACTGTTCATTCCGGAAGGAGGATAAAATTCCACTGTCTTGATGACCTTTCTGTCTCTTCCATACTTCGCCCAGAGAAACACAGCCGCGATCAGAAGCGCCAGCGGGAGAATGACCATGGAAGAGAGAATCATAGAATGTGCCAGATGATTAAAATAAAAATACCCCTCCTCCAGCTCAATCCTTACGGTCAGCGCCTCATACGGCGCCAACCCCTGGGTGAGATACCCTTCGATCTCCATGCCATCGACTACGTACTGGACAATGTCCGTTCCGGCAGAACCATATCCGCCTGTCGAGAATCCGACGGGGCTGTCAAATTCCTTTGGCATCGTGATCGAGAAACTCACCAGGTCGATATAGGTATCCCAGGAAGAACCGATCACATTAAAATACAGTTCGTCGTATCCCTCCGCCACATCCTGGCCGAGGGCATAATCGTAAGAAATCGTGTAGTGTCTGTCGCCGGTCACAGTGACGTCAGGATCTCCAATTCGCAGAATAAGATTGCTGCTCTGCCTTGATTTTTTGTAATCCTCACTGCAGGAAATGTCCCGGATCTTCGCCCGCGTAACCGCTGTAGATCCATCGGCGCGCACAACTTTATTCTTTATCGGAATCGTTCTATAAATCCCATGTCTCGCCTCATGAAAGCGGACATCGATTTCTTCCGTAATGTGAAGCACATTGTCGATTCCCACATCAATGTCCACATGATAGGCGGTGATTACATAGGGCTCATCGGAATGGTCTTCCGCCTGAACCGGAAAAGACACCGCCGATATCACGACAAAAAGTAACAGTACAGAAATCATCCATTTATATTTTTTCATCAAAATTGCACCTTCACCGCTTCCTTGGCCGCCTCTTCTTCCAGGATAAACATCTGCCTCCGGTCAAATCGGAACAGGTTTGCCACAATGGAAGAGGGAAACATCTCGGTCTTGTTGTTGTAATTTCGAACAACGGCGTTGTAGTACTTTCTCGCATTGGCAATATCTTCTTCCGATTTTTGAAGCTGCCGATTGAGATCCAGAAAGTTCTGGTTTGACTTTAAGTCCGGATATTGCTCCGCAAGAATATGAATTGCGGAAAGTCCTCTGGCAAGCTCTGCATTTGCCTGAAATTTCTGCGCTTCCGTCATATCCCCGTAGCGCATATTTCGGG
>CASGAH010000108.1 GCA_949299375.1 uncultured Eubacteriales bacterium
TTGAAGACGACGAGGTAGATAGGGCAGAGGTGGAAGCACGGCAACGTGTGGAGCTGACTGCTACTAATCGGTCGAGGGCTGGGCCTAAAGGTCCGGTCAGAGAAATCCCTTGCAGGAAGAACGGATGGAATCATAGATTGTGTATGCAGTTTTGAAGGTACAAGCGTGAAAGAAAAAGACAGCGAAGGGCATTTTCCGGAGAGGAAGATGCTTTTTTGCTGTCTTTTTGACGTTCATTGCCCTGTGCCAAAAAAAGTTAAGAAAAAAATAAGAAAAAGCAACGGAAAAAGTTGACAAAATCAGAAATGTTAATGTATAATAAAAAAAACATGATAATTTGATATTTAAGGGAGTGGAGAAAAGATGAACGAACGAAATGTGCTTGTTACGGGGTTTGAACCGTTTGGGGGACAAAGTATCAATGCCTCCTGGGAATCTGTCAAGAGACTGCCTGCTCAGATCGCACATTACACGGTTCAGACGCTTCGTGTTCCGACCGTATTTGGCTTTGCCGCGGAAATGATTGCGGCGGAAGCAAATCGATGTCATCCGGACGTGATTTTGTGCGTTGGGCAGGCTGGCGGACGAAAGGAAATCACACCGGAGGTCATTGGAATTAACTTGCGGGAAAGCTCCATCCCGGATAATGCCGGAAATTGCCCCAGGTGGGTGCCAATTGTTAAAAACGCTCCGGATGCCTATTTTTCCCGCCTTCCGGTTCTGAAGTTCGTTGAATCGATTCAAAATGCCGGAATTCCAGCAAGGCTCTCTTATTCTGCAGGAACGTTTGTCTGCAATGATGTATTTTATTCCTTGCTGCACCGTTACCACCAAACAGATACATTGGTTGGATTTTTACACGTACCTCTTCTTCCAGAACAGGCGAACGAAGAAGGAGGCGCGCTCTCCCTGCATCAGATCATCACCGCATTGTGTGCAGTGATCGAAACACTGCCGTGAGAAGAAGTTGCAGACAATGAGTTCTTTTGCAGACGAGGAGCGTCTGCAAAAGATGCTGGAACAAAATATCATTTAGCTGCCGATTGGATGGATCTGTCGGGAGCGTTTAATTCACGCCGCAGTTTGATTAGAATGACTGCGGCCAGAATCGCAGCCAGGATGGACGTCCCCGCGAAGTTCAGCCAGATTCCCGTCAGACCAAGCGGCCAGAGCGCACAGATCAGGAAAACAGGGAAGAGCAGCGCGGTCGACACAGACAAAATGGATGCGGGGAACGGCTTTTCAATGGATAGCATATAGCTTTGCGTGGCAAAAGAAAACCAACGGGTCAAGTATGTGACACTGAAAAGCTGAAGCGCGGGAACCGAAAGCCGCAGCAGATCATTTCCCGAATCGACGACAAACAGCGTCGTAATCTGTTCCGGGAAAACCGCGATGGCAAATACCGACAACCCCGAGGCGATGGCTCCAGCGGTAAAGCAATATTTCTCCAGCGTTCGCACCCGGGAAAAACGTCCTGCGCCCCAATTGTATCCGACCGCCGGTTGAAGCGAATCACACATGCCGTATAAGAGCGGCTGAATGAATCCATCCACATACATCAAAATTCCATACACAGAGACGGCATCCTCTCCTCCTCTGCGGACAAGGATGGCGTTCATCAGAATCGAAGTCACTCTTCCTGCAATATTGTTTAGAAAATTGGGGCTTCCACATGCAAGAATTTGACGGATCATCTGCCTCTGGAAGCGGGGCCTGCAAAACCGCAGCAATGCTTTTCCTGTAAAAAAGGGGAAAAAGGCGGCAAAGGCACAGAGAAACATGCCCATACAAGTTGCCAATGCGGCCGACCAGATTCCCCAGTGAAAGACGCCCAGGAACAGAAACTCCAAGACAGCGCTTAAGATGGACATGAAAATGTTCATCAGCATACTGCCGCGGATAAAACCGCAGATGCGCAGATAATTGTCCAGAGCAAATAAGATGGTTGTTGCCGGCGAACAGAGGGCATAGACCCGAAGATATTGGGTCGCAAGATCGGCAAATGTGCCCTGTGCTCCCATCAGGCGGATTAAAGATGGCGCTGCCGCAAACATGGCGCCGCCAATGAGCGCCCCTGCTCCGACGATCATCAGGCAGGAACAGGTGAAAATGTTGTTGGCCTCTTCTTCCTGCTGCTTTCCGAGACAAACCGATATGGGAATCGCAGACCCGACGCCGATCAGATCTGCCAGTGAAAAATTGATGATAACAAACGGCATGGCAAGATTGATGGCGGCAAATGCCGTTGCCCCCAAAAACTGTCCTACAAAAACTCCGTCAATCGTCTGATACAATGCGGAAGCCAGCATACTGACCGCGCCGGGAAGCGCGGCCAGAAAGAAAAGTTTGAGGGGAGGTGTTTTTAGGAATAGTATATGAGAATTCATAATGCTCTCCTTTCTGTAGCAGATAAGCCCTATCATAATCAGAAGCGGTAAAAAAGTCAATGGATTTGTTGAAAAAATTCACGAGCAACCTTAGCCGGTTTCCCTTGAAAAGCAGCGCCACTTCCGATATAATGATACAAGGTCCTGCCTTTGGGACACCAGACCGTGTGAGAAGAAAGCGAAAGGTTTTGAGCAATGAAAGAGATAACGATTGTACTGAATGTATTGGAAGGACAAAACGGAGAGATTTTAGAGCGCACGCGAACGCACATCATTCGAAAAAACGATGCGGGAATCGTTCAGGGAGAATTTTTAAACACAACGATGGAGGAGAGCGCTGTCAAACTGACATTTACCGGCCTCACCCCAAGGTCAGAATTTCTGGTCACAGCAAGAGGGCGGGAAGTCGAAGAGACGACAGAGAGAAAGAAAGCCAATAGTGCAGGAATTCTGGAGTTTAAGACGATCGTCCCCGCAAGCGGAAAGGTGATATTGACGGAGCAGAGAGCGTAAAAGATCGCGCGAATGCGCGAAAACGCCTCTTGACTTTTCCCGGAATCGTGCTATACTGACCTTGTCATAAGAAAACACGCTGATGAGAAGAGTACCATACAGGAATGTCCAGAGAGAGATAGAGAAGCTGGAACTATCTTACAGGAATGTGTGGGAAGACCCCCTCGGAGTGGCTGTAAAACAGTCCGGCCAACACCGTTATCGTTCAAAGAAGGAGGCTTCTGAAACAGGAAGCAAATAGGGTGGAACCGCGGGAATCCATATCCTCGTCCCTTTTTATATCGCAGAATGCAATGTGCAGTGCGCGATGTAGAAGGGGATTTTTTTGTGCAGTCCGCAGATTCCCGATTCGCGCATTGTCTCCGATTGCCGGTGCTGGCGTCACAGCCGGCAGTTGCCGCGGCGGCGGTGCATTTCCAAAACGACGCAGAAATGAGGGAATTTACGATGAAAGTAACACGAAAAGATGGTTCTGTAAAAGAACACGAAAATCCGATGTCAGCCTATGACATTGCGGCAGAGATCAGTGAGGGACTTGCCAGAAATGCCTGCGCTGCAGAAATCAACGGCAAAGTCGAGGATCTTCGCACCGTGGTGGAGGAAGACTGCGAGCTGAATATTTTGACGACGGCGGATCCCAAGGGGCTGGCGGCATACCGTCACACGACGTCCCATGTCTTGGCGCAGG
>CASGAH010000109.1 GCA_949299375.1 uncultured Eubacteriales bacterium
ATTTGCCGGATTCCCATTTCTTTGTGAGATACACATATCCGTCTGCCGTCTCCATCTGTGCCCCCTGCGTGCCAAGGATGACAGGATCGCTGCACCAGTCCGGCAGGCGAAGCGCAATGCGCATCGAAGCGGCGGCTGCCTGTTTGACGGTGATCGAAACCGCCCCGTCATAGGGGAATCCGGACTCGATCTGAATGGAAACGGTGTCCTCTCCGACTGTCTTTTGAATTTCCGCTCCGATGTAGAGATGAATCCAGAGCGTGTCCTCGTTTTCTGTATACGCATAGTGGCCGACCGAAGAGATCAGACGCGCCAGATTCGGCGGACAGCAGGCACAGCCAAACCATTTCTGGCGGACCGGCTTGACATGGAATTTCCGCTCGTCTTTCCTGCACGCTTCGGGAAGTACTTCCAGCGGATTGACATAAAAGAAGCTCTTTCCGTCCAGAGACATTCCGCTGAGAACGCCATTGTACAGCGCCCGTTCCATCACATTGGCGTAGCGGGCATCGGGCTTCATTTCCAGCATTCTTCGGGCAAAAAAGACGAGGCCGATCGATGCGCATGTCTCTGCGTATGCCGTGTCGTTGGGAAGATCATACGGGAATGAAAATGCCTCCCCGATGTGCGTTCCGCCAATTCCCCCTGTAATGTACATTTTCTGCTCGGTGATGCTGTTCCACAGCGTCTCACACGCCTGGAAAAGCGAGGCGTCTCCTGTTACCCGGGCAACGTCAGCCATTCCCGAATACAAATATACCCCGCGGACCGCATGTCCCACCGCTTCCTCCTGCTCACGCACCGGAAGATGTGCCTGGTGGTAGTGATAGCGAAGTTCCTCCAATTTCTCTCCCGCTCTGATCTTTGGGGGATGTTCCTTGTCAAAGTAGTAAGGTTTTCGCCCTCTCTCCTCAACAAAAAACCGGCTCAGATTCAGATATTTCTCATTTCCCGTCGTCTCGTACAGGCGAACCAGTGCCATTTCTGCAATCTCATGCCCCGGATACCCTTTGCACTTTCCCTCCTCCGGTCCGAAGGCAGAGGCAATAAAATCTGCAAAGCGCTCCGCCGCCCGCAAAAGCTTCTCCTTCCCGGTCGCCTCATAGTAGGCAATGGCGCCCTCGACCAGATGCCCAAAACAGTACAGCTCATGGTGATCTCTCAGATTGGTAAAAATCCGGTCTTTTCCATTGATAATGTAGTATGTGTCGAGATATCCGTCCTCCTGCTGTGCATCGCACACAATGTCAATGGCTTCGTCTGCGATCTTTTCCAGATTCGGATCCGGATGCTGCGACAGAGAATATCCAACCGCTTCGATCCATTTGGAGAAATCACTGTCCTGAAAGACAAATCCGTAGAACTTATCCTCCAGGTGATTCCAGTCCTCCGGCAGAGCCTCAAACCCCCGAAACGTGTAGACAGGTTCCTCATATGCCTGTCCAAGCGCTTTCCGCTCCCGATTCATCTTTCCGGCAATCCGGAAATTTCGCATACAAAAACTCGGGGCTGCACCCTCCACCCGGTCATTTAGCGCCTCCCACTGGTAGGGAATCACCTCCGTCCGGATCAGCTCCATCTCCTTCTTCCAGAATCCGTCCGTAATCCGGGTGCGTGTCAGCGGCAAGGGCCGACTCAACTTCTTCTCTGACATCCTCCTTTTCCTCTCTTTCATTGAAACTTCTTCTGTGTCTTTTCATGATGTTGATATCACGCATTGCTCCGTGCCAAAGCACTCCCGCAATGCCAAAACAGCTCACATCCGCTGCTGTTCGCTGTTTTGCAGGTCTCAAAGTCATGCATCACATGACCTTTACTCTGATATCATATCATAAATAATTGGAAATGAACAGAGTTGTATGCCCAATCAGACCGGGAAAGATCTCTTCCCCGATCCGATTGGGCATACAACGCACACGCCCTGCGGCAATGCCGCAGGGCGCTTCATCCCGAAACTATTTTTTTGTGCGATAAGCCGGTCAGGCACATCGTAAACAAAGACGCATTTGAATCGCTGTGATCGCCAAATTATGTCAGCGAAGCATCATGCTGTCATTGTAGATGAGTGTGCTGTACAGGAACAAAACGTCCTGAGAATCAAATTCCAGATAATTTCCAAGCGATTCGCTTGTCATATAGCGGATGTCCACAAGCGTGACTTTGCGGTATGCCTCCAAAAGCAGCGGGGCAATGGAGGAGCCAAAGGAATCCCGGAACAAAATCAGCTCCCGGTCGGTCTCGGCATTCGGATTTTCAACGGTCATTAGAGAGCAGGCTCCGGACAAAAACAGATCATACGGATCCATCCCGTCGATCTTCTCCAGATCATAGACCGGCGTTGTCTTTTCTGTCTCATAATTGTAGACGACACAGTCCTGCAAAATCTCATTTGTCAGGTAGTAGATGGTATCCGGCTTCATCGGAATGGCGGCCTGCCCATAATACACACCGTAAAACGGAGACACTTCCTGAACTGTATACGTGTGCAAGAGCCGGTCTTCAAATCCCATCGCCTGTGCAATGGCTGCCACCGTCTCCTCAAGCCGGTTCTGAGACCAGTGCGTGTCCGTGCGGTAGTAATCGTCCAGAGTCAGCGTGTCAAACAGCGGAATATATTCCATGTTCGTCACCTGCGACTGCAGAATCTGTTCCAGCTTTTCATAATCCATCGAAGGATATCCGTTTTGCTCCGCCAGAAAATAATTTTTATCCGGTATAATGCTATAGTAGACGTTGTGATTTCCATCCGCCAGGTACATTTCGTAGAGACTGTTCAGCTTCTTTGCCGCTCTCTCAATCGAGCTCTCCTTCAATGGATAGACCAATTTGGAGACATATCCATCCGCCACATAGATGCCGTTGTTGTCCAATTGCGAAAACAGTCCATACTGCATCATTGCTTTGACCGTGCGGAACTGGTCTCTGAGCGGAAATTGGTCTACCACGTAAGAACTAAAATCGGTCATCCAGCTTCCGTTTAAAATGGCCTCTGTTGTCACTTGCGGAAATTGCTCCAGTTTTCTTCTCTCGGATGTGGAGATTTCCTTCGATGGCCAGACAAGACAGATCAAAAATCCCCCAATCACATACAGCGCAAATACGATGGTAACTGCTTTCTGTTTGATCGACTCACACATTGTTTGTCTCCCCTTTCCTGATTAAAATCGAAAATATAGAAATGGATTGAACGATCCATCGACAAGATACGCCGTCGCCGCTGCAAGCAGCGCCACATAAACGGCAGGCTCCAGCCAGTTCATCACCGCAGCCAGTTTCTTCCGGCTCTTTGCCTTCTCAATCAGTTTCGGCAAAACCGGAGCTGAGCCGACCATTCCAAGGAGAAGAACGGTGGCGTAGCTTCTCAGGTAATAAAGCGTCGTCTCATTGACAAACGGCACACCCGACAGCCCGAACATTCCGCTGAGATCCTGCAAAGCCTCTCCCATCCCATTTGCATTGAAAATGACAAAGCTGATGGCGATGAAAAACAGGACATATCCGTGGACCAGAACGCCCGGAAGCTTCTCGAGCCATTTCCCAAGAAACAGCTTT
>CASGAH010000110.1 GCA_949299375.1 uncultured Eubacteriales bacterium
TTTAATAATTGTCAATAACTATCTGCCAGTATTTCACTCTGAAGCGGCAGACGTTTCTTCCGGCTTGAATAAGAAAAATTTCTGTGCAATCATCCAATCTTGCATTTGCATCCTGTTTATGATAAACTATATGAACTGCATCACTGCGCAGATGCCTACTATCACACAGGAGGTGATTACACTGATTCAACGATTAAAATCGATCCGCAAAACACTCCGGCTGAACCAGACAGATTTTGCCCGCCACCTGGGAATCACTCAGACGGCATACTCTATGATTGAGAATGGGAACCGGCCATTGGCGGAAAAATATATTAAAGTCATCTGCTCCGTCTTCCATGTCAACGAGCATTGGTTTCGGACCGGAGAAGGGGAAATGTTTCTTTCCTCCCCCTATGAGACGGAGTTCATGGAACTGTTTGAGCGTTTGACGCCTGCAACACAGCAATATCTCCTTCTCATGGCAAAGGAGCTTCTTCATACCCAGGAGCAGCTGCTGACTCCTGAAAAAAAGAGACACTCCCGCGAGAGTCATCCGCAATGAAAGCCGATCTTTTTCCTCTCACAGCCGGCCGCCCTATGGATCCCGTTTCCCTCTTGCCCACATCCCGCAAAGTGGATCTACCATACGCACAAAAAAGAAATTCCCGTGCACATTCCTGCTTGTTCCGGAATATACTAGAACAACAGATGGAGAGAAGGGACACATTCATGTCTGAAAGAGAGCTACACGATGAGAAGAAAGTGTCACCGGAATCGACTTGTCCGAATCCGGCTGTCCAAAAGGTTTCCTCTTTTTTGATTGTCGCCGTTGTCTTAACCGCCTCTTTCCTGGCGGGACACCTGGTTTCCCGCGCTGTCAGCCAGTTCTTTTCTAATTCCGTTCCGGTTTCCGCAGAAGGCAGCTGGGGGCTGAGCTTTCAGGAGGAAGGAAAACCTCCTGTGGCAAATGCATCGTTTCAGGAACTTGCCGCATATCATGCCTATTACGCGGAAAATACCGAGGAGCGCGTGCTGTATCTGACATTTGACGCAGGATTCGAAAACGGAAATATGCCGGCTATCCTGGATGCACTGAAAAAACATCAGGTTTCGGCGACTTTTTTTGTTGTCGGGAACTTTGTCTCCACAAGTCCGGATCTGGTAAAGCGCATGGCGGCGGAAGGGCATACGCTTGGAAATCATACATACCACCATCCGGATATGTCACAAATTTCCACGCTGGATGCATTTCAAAAAGAACTGCAGGAATTGGAAGTGTTGTGTGAGGAGACAACCGGGGTAAAAATGGCAAAATTCTACCGCCCTCCTCAGGGAAAATACAGCGAAGCCAATTTAAAGATGGCGCAGGAACTTGGATACTCCACTTTTTTTTGGAGTCTCGCCTATGTAGACTGGTATCAGGATCGGCAGCCAACCAAAGAAGAAGCGTTTGAAAAGCTGCTCTCTCGGATTCATCCGGGAGCCATTGTTCTTCTGCACAGCACTTCCAGCACAAATGCCGCCATTCTCGATGAACTTTTGACAAAGTGGAAGGAAATGGGTTATACATTTCAGACACTCGATCATCTCGTGGAAGTTTCACAGAGCGGCAAAACAACTCCCTGACCACATGGCTCGCCCATGTACTGTCTCATCCGCGCTCCGCATCCGGGACAGTACACCGGGAAGCGCTCTTCCAATCCGTTTCTACTCCTCAAACACCGCCCATTCCCCGGTTTTCAAGTTGTGCAGGCGATCTTTCAGCACTTCTTTTAGAATGGAAAAAGCCCTCGTCCCCGTACAGTGTCCTGTGTAGAGATATGGGATATCTTCCTCCAAAAGACAGCGGCCGATTCGCCTCACTTCCTCTTCTGTCTCGTTTAATTTCTCCGGACTTCCCTTCATCAAATGAAATCCGCCAAAAACCGCAAGGATACGCTCCCCGGGAAAAGTATCTTTGATTTCCCCGATGATCGACAAAATTCCGCTGTGGCTGCAGCTGTTCAAGAGGACAATCCCATCCCGGCAGAAAAACACGAGCGTTTGCTCGTGCAAAAATCGCTCCGCTTCCTCTCCTTTCTCTGTTCGGAGAAACATCTGTGCCTTTTGCGCCCGCAGCTCGGCGCCGGGGCGCTTGTGCGGAATCAGATAAACCCCCGGATCCAGACAGACATCCCCGCTGGCAGATCGGATGCGCGCCTCACACGCCTTGAGCATCCCCTTAGGGAGGCCGATATATTTTTCTGTTTCGCCAGCCCGGCGATAGCAGTTTTCTGCCGTCCCCTCCCGGATCCAGATCGGCGCTTTGAGATTGTATTCCAGAAAAGTTGGAAATCCGCCCCCATGATCGTAATGGGCATGCGACAAAACCGCCGTGTCCACCGACTCTACAGAAATGCCGAGTCTTGCGGCGTTGCGAAAGCACGCCCCGGAGGAACCCGCATCCAGAAGATACTTCTTCTGTCCATACTCGATATAAAACGAGAGGCCATGTTCCGATTCCAAACCCTCCACTTCCTGATTTTCAATCAATACCACTATCCTCATTTTCCAACACGCTCCTTCCTTCTCTCCCATCCGCTGTTCAGACGCGGGGAGAATGGTTCCGATCACACAAAAACCATAAAAAACGGGATCGTAATCACAGAACAGACATGGGAAATCAATGCCATGCTGGCCCCCACCTTTGTGTCTCCTCCATAGGCCGCGGGAATGATGATCGTATTCAATCCCATCGGCATAGCAAATGCGCAGACAGCACAGCGGATCGCCTCCGCAGGCGCATGGAGAACCCGCAGGAGGAAGACCGCGCCCATGGGCAGGACAAGAAGGCGCAGCGCTGTCATCGCATAGACGGCAGGAAAGCGCAAAAGCGTACCGATGGGATAACTTCCAATGACAAATCCCGTCAAAATCATTGCGATGGGGGACATGCAGGCGCTCGCCGCCTCCACTGCCGCCAGGAAAAAGTCGGGCAGCCAGACACGGCCAAGGCCGAGCGCAGTTCCAATCAGAAGTGAGCAAACTATCGGATTGGAAAAACTGCTCCAGTGAAGCTTCGTCTTTTTTCCGCTTTCCTTCTTCCGCTGTGCTGTTGTCTTCGGAATCAGCCAGCCGATCCCAATCGAATACGCGAATAGATTCAGCGGAATTGTAAAGATCATGTAGTCAAACAGCGCATCCTCGCCAAATACGCCCAGGACGACCGCATTTCCCATAAAGGCAAAGTTGGGAATGACAAAGGAGTAGCGGTAGGAAAGGCGAGCCGTCTCGTCCGGGCTCAGTCGGGGCGAAATCCAGTATGCCATTCCGATTCCGATGGCAATCAGACCGGCACAATACAGTGCCAGCGTTCCTTTCTCCCGCAGATTCGCCACGGTGCAGCGGGTCATCAGCGTCTGAAGAATCAAGGCAGGCATCAGAATCCGGTTCTCCAGCTG
>CASGAH010000111.1 GCA_949299375.1 uncultured Eubacteriales bacterium
AATAATACTTATTGGGGATAAAGGTCGGAGGCGTAAGCCGCTTGCACGACTGGGCAGTTACAAGCCCATTCCCTTTAGGGGATGGGTAGTTGACCTGGAGAGATTGTGTCAAACAAGGAAGTGTCGGGTGAGCTGCCGGAAGGAGCGGTCATTACAGGGATGGCGGCTGCCGGGGAGCAGATTTATCTGGAGGACCGCCCGGGGAAAGCGGTATATGGATTTGACAAAAACGGAACATGGATAGGCGAATACCGATTGGAAGAAGGAGATCTGTGGGGACTGACAAAGAACGGGGAGAATCGCCCGTACCTGATTGCGGAGAGAAGGAACCAGCTGTATCTTAGCCGCCTTGCAGAAGGGGAGGAAATTTTGTTCCAGAGCCAGGGGAATGGAATTCCCCTAAACCAGTACATGGGAGTGTATGGGGGAAGTCCGTGGTCGGAGATGACTTTGTATGGACGGTGGAGGAAGCGCTTTTGCAGATGGAGAAACATCCGGATAAGGCGATGTATGTCCATCAGACAAGGGAAATGTTTCTTTCTGATATCTGCCGCTACAACGGGGCATATCTGGTGGATGAAGAAGAGGGAGTCTGCCGTTTTGACACAGGACAGATGGAACAACTTCTGGAGTATGCCAAAACACTGCCGGAAGAAGAACTGGAACCGGAAACTGTTGATGAGAGGGATTGGGTATACCGGCAGATCTGTTTGTTGGACAAACTGGCGATAATAGGTATTGAAGCAAGGATGCAATGTTACCGTCGGGCAAAAGAGCTGTATCGCCAGGGAGCGGCGCAGGATGAATTTATGCTGTTTGGATTCCCATCTATGGATGAGTCTGCTGCAAGCGGCTCGGTATTTTCCAACCTGATCTCTCTGTCCATGGCAAGTGGCTCGCAAAAGAAGGAGGAAGTGTGGAGTTTCTTTCAGTACTTGCTGTCGGATGTCTACCAGAGAGATAAGAAGGTGGAGATACTTGGGTATCCTATAAAAGAATCAATTATCCAGGAGATTATGGAAGCACAGAAGGGAGAGACAGATGTCTCTGGAATGAGCTTTTTTAATGTATTCTCGGGATGGGAGATATACTATGGATATGCCACACAGGAAGACATTGACACGATGAATGATCTATTGTATTCCGTCGATCGCCTTGAATGGGAGAATGATGCTATCTTTGAGATCGTCCAGGAAGAAGCGCAGTACTATTTTGCAGGGGAGCATACGGCCAAAGAGGCCGTTTCGGCGATGCAGAACCGGGTTGAACTGTATCTGATGGAAAAAGGGTAATTCATTTCATTAAAATCGGGAATTTGAAGAATTGCCAAAGTAAAATTGATTGCCAAATCAAGTTTACTTTGGCAATCAAGCCTCAAAAAAAATATGATAAAATATCTTGACAAATGAAACAATTTAAGATATGATAAACATTGTCTTCCACATGTTTGGAAAAGGCAAGCTTCCGTGGCTCAGTTGGTAGAGCAACGCATTCGTAATGCGTGGGTCAGGGGTTCGAGTCCCCTCGGGAGCTTTCTTTTTTTGTCAGAATCTCCCAAAGGGCGGGAAATTTAGATGAAAAACGCTATGCAGGGCATAGATGCTGTCGGGAACAATGATCGGGAAAAAGATTTCTGAAAAAGTATTGCAATCTCAGATTTTTTAGTGTATTATAAAACCATTCATGAGAATGAACTTCATGAGAATGAGGAACTGTGATTGTGAGAACGGAAAGGAGAAAATGATGGGATTTTTTGATGATCTGAAGGAAAAACTTACGGAAGGGACAAAGGTGGCATCCGTTAAGGCGAAGGAAGTTGCAGATAAGGCAAAAGAAGAGGCAACGGTTGCTAAATTGAAAGCACAGATTGCTACCGAAAACAGCAAGATCAAGAAGATTTATACTGAAATCGGGGAAGCATATGTGGCTGCGCATAAGGACGATGAAGAGGCAGAATTTGCAGAGAAGCTCTGCGCAATCAAGGAAATTGAGGATGCTGTGGCAGCGCTGAACAAGGAAATCAATAGCGTGAGAGAGAGTGCATCAGCTGCCAGAGAAGCAAAGGCTGCATTGGCCGACGCTGAGAAGGAAGGCTCTGTGCAGGAAGAGTCGGAAGACGAGGAACTTGCAGAAGAACCAATTGAATTTGAAGAGGAATAAGAGGACCGCGACGGGTTGAAACGCATCGGGCATCTGCGGATGGATTTCTGCGGATGTCCGAATGTGCTTTTGCGCGAATCAATCCGTGATAGTTTTATTTTGGTAACGGGAGAATGTGAGAAATCATGGAGAGAAAACTGCGTGTAGGAATTCTTGGGGCGACCGGTATGGTGGGGCAGAGATTTATTACTCTTTTGGAAAACCATCCGTGGTTTGAAGTGAGTGTTGTTGCGGCAAGTCCGGGTTCTGCCGGGAAAAGGTATGAGGAGGCCGTGGATGGACGCTGGAAAATGGATGTACCGATTCCGGAATCCGTTCGGAAGATGGTGCTGAAAAATGGAGCAGATGTCGAGGCCGTTGCCGCTGAGGCAGATTTTGTGTTCAGCGCAGTGAATATGAGCAAAGAAGCAATCTATGCCTTAGAGGAAGCGTATGCAAAGGCAGAGGTTCCGGTTGTATCAAATAACAGCGCCCATCGCTGGACACCGGACGTACCGATGATTATTCCTGAGCTGAACTCAGAGCATATTGAGGTGATTTCTGATCAGAGAAGGCGCCTTGGCACAAAGAGAGGATTTATCGCGGTGAAGCCGAATTGCTCTATACAGAGCTATACGCCTGCGCTGTATGCGCTGAAAGAATTCGGACCGAAGGTTGTCGTTGCGACAACATATCAGGCGATTTCCGGAGCAGGAAAGACGTTTCGAGACTGGCCGGAGATGATTGACAATGTGATCCCCTATATTGGCGGTGAGGAAGAGAAATCAGAACAGGAGCCGTTAAAAATATGGGGGCAGATCAGAAACGGCGTCATTCAAAAGGCAGAAGGGCCGAAGATAACGACGCAGTGTATCCGGATTCCGATTTCTAACGGTCACACTGCCGCAGTCTTTGTATCATTCGAAAAGAAGCCGACGAAAGAGGAAATCATTGATCGCTGGGTGAACTGGAAGGGTGCGCCGCAGCAGCTGAATCTTCCGAGCGCGCCAAAGCAGTTTATCCAATACTTTCAGGAAGATGACCGCCCTCAGGTCAGACTGGATCGTGATTTTGAAAATGGTATGGGAATTTCGCTCGGACGTCTGCGGGAGGATACCGTATACGATTATTATTTTGTTTGTCTCTCACACAATACCTTGAGTGGGGCAGCGGGCGGAGCTGTCCTGACGGCGGAGCTGCTGGCTGCCAAAGGATACATTCAGCCAAAGTAGATCGGATTTCGGCTCCGGCTTATCA
>CASGAH010000112.1 GCA_949299375.1 uncultured Eubacteriales bacterium
GCGGCTGCCCCGATGTGCGTACCCTTGCTCCCAATGTTTCTACGTCTGATTCATACAGGTACAAACCTTCCAATACGATATCTTCCGTGGCTCTGAAAGTTTGTTTTGGTTATGGCAAAATAAATTAATATTTCAATTGGATATTTCATATATCTCATCGAATAAAATGGGTTGATTTTTTGGCCTCTTTTTGTGGAAGTCCAAACTGCGCTTTTCCAAGCGCAATGCTTTTCATCAGGAAGACCATGTTTCTTGCCAATACTCGCATCGTCTGTTTTCCTTCTTCATCCATTTGTGCCTCTCCCTTTTCTCTTCCGTGGATGCTGTTCCAATATTGGCTGGCTGCAATGGGCATATTGGAAATGGTGAAGTATTTATTCAGTTCGTCAAATGTCGCAGAGCACCCTCCTCTTCTTGCGCAGACAACACTCGCTCCAACTTTCATCGTCTTGTCAAAGTGTGTGCTGTAAAACAATCTGTCCAGACAGGCAATCAATGTCGCATTCGCGGACGCATAATAGACCGGACTTGCAATGACAAGACCATCTGCTTCCTCAAATTTGGGAGCCAGCTCATTCACCGCATCGCGAAACGCGCACTTTCCGGCTGTAGAACAATAACCACAGGCGACACATCCCCGGATGTTTTGGTTTCCAATTTGAACAACATCTGTCTCCACACCCTCCGCCTCAAATATTGCTTTCATTTCTTCGAGTGCAATCGATGTGTTCCCGCCCTTTCTCGGACTTCCGTTGATCATCAATACTTTCATGCTGCATTCCTCCTTCTATTTTTTCTCAAGAGGAGTTTCTCCTCGTTGACTTTCTGCGATTTTTCGGACATCGTCTAACGTCAGGTGCTGCTCTTTGGCAATTCTGGATAAATCATCATATTCGAATTTGCATTGTGTTATTCCATACCCGGATGAAATTTTATACTGGACATTCCCAAGAGATGTCTGTAAGGTATGGATTTCTCGATTCAGGCGGTATCGGTTTTTTACGGATTCCCGGATTCCCAGCGTCGTCGTATGAGCAAATAGGAGCGGAATCATTTTCTCCCTCTCCTGCCTGCCGCAGATGACACCGATGAGTGTGCCAGGGCGAGATTTTTTCATCCCAATCGGAATGGTATAGACATCCAGTGCGCCGGCGTCCAGCAGCTGCTCCGCTGCAAATGCGATTGCCTCCGCCGTCATGTCATCTACATTGCAGAGGAGTTCCAGAACCACATCGCTCTCCCCCTCTGCTTCGCCGATCATTGCGCGAACGCAGTTGACCGCATCAAATTCTTTTTTTCCCATCCCGTATCCAATTGCATGGACTTTCATGAGCGGCATCTCCCCGAATCGGGAAGCGAAATGTTTCAAAAGAGCTGCGCCGGTTGGGGTGCAAAGCTCCCCCTTCACACTGCCGCCGTAAACGGGGATCCCTTTTAAGAGATACGCTGTGGCGGGGGCGGGAACTGGAAGAATGCCGTGAGCACACACGACCTGCCCGCTTCCGACATGAATCGGAGATACGATCACCTCGTCCGGAGAGAGTTCCTCCATGAGAATGCATACTGCCGTAATGTCTGCAATGGCATCCATCGCTCCTACTTCATGAAAATGAATCTGCGTGACAGGAACATTGTGGACATGGCTTTCCGCCTCGGCAATGCAGGCGTACACGTGCATAATTTCTTCTTTTATTTTAGACGAAAGATTCAGCGCAAAAACGATCTCCTCGATCTCCTTCATCCCCCGATGCGGATGATGATTGTGCGGGTGATGTCTATGTTCTTCCTCCTGTTCTCCGCAAACGGTCACAAAAAATTGTGTTCCGGATATGCCGCATTTGATCGTCTGCTCTCTTCGAAAGTGCACTCCAGGGATTCCTAACGCATTCAGCTGCTGGATCCATTTTTCGGGATCCGGTAAAAGTTCCAAAAGAGCGGCCGCCAGCATATCTCCAGCAGCTCCCATCCCACAGTCCAGATACAATTGTCTCATTCTTATTCCTCCTGCCACGGATTGATTCCTAACGAACGTATTTTACAGTTCAATTTCAAAGTTCTGCACAACTACTTTGCGCTATTATCCTATTATATAGGAACATTTGCCAGATGTCAACATAGAATTCAATCAATTAAGATGCGCTGAGAAAACAGACAGAAATCATGAATGCGTTAGCCTCTCCATTTTCTAGACAAAAAGTTCCTGTTTTCCCCACAAAATGATTACGAATCTTTTACAAAACGAATCATTCGTAAAAATTATGATTGATTCCTAATCGGTAACATGGTATAATGGTTGCGATGTGCAAAATCCAAGCACGATATTTATCTCACGGAGGATAAAAATTTTTCGACCAGCTGATGCTCAATCCTTTGCTGATGCTGGCGGTAATCCTGACTTTGGGCGTCATTCTCGTCAACGGATGGACGGACGCCCCCAACGCAATTGCCACCTGCGTTGTAACCCGCTGCATGTCTGCCAGAAGCGCAATCTGGATGGCGGCCGTCTTTAATTTTCTCGGCGTCTTTCTGATGAGTCTGGTCAATGCAACTGTTGCTGAAACCATCACAAAGATGGTTGATTTCGGCTCCAATTCCCATGAAGCCATTGTGGCGCTCAGCGCCGCTCTCTTTGCAATTGTCGTCTGGGCAACTCTTGCATGGGTTTTTGGGATTCCCACCAGTGAGAGCCACGCTCTGATTGCGGGCCTTACTGGCGGTGCGATTGCTCTCCATGGCGGCCTCGAGGGCGTCAACGGAGCAGAATGGGTAAAAGTCATTTATGGCATGATCATTTCTGTATTTCTTGGTTTCTTTCTTGGATGGCTGATCTGTAAGATCGTCGTTCTCATCTTCCGAAATGTAGAGCGGCGGTATACAGAGAAATTTTTCCGCTTCGCCCAGATTTTTGGAGCGGCCTCCATGAGCTTCATGCACGGTGCTCAGGACGGACAGAAATTTATGGGAGTCATCCTGCTGAGTGTGCTGCTGGCCAATGGTCAGAACACAAGCGTTTCTGTGCAGATGCCTCTATGGCTGATGATTCTCTGCTCGGTTGTCATGGGACTTGGAACATCCATTGGCGGCAAGAAGATCATCAAATCTGTTGGTATGGACATGGTAAAGCTGGAAAAGTATCAGGGATTTTCCGCTGACATCGCAGCTTCCGTGGCTTTGTTTTTCAGTTCTATTTTTGGTATCCCCGTCTCCACCACACACGCGAAGACAACTGCAATTATGGGAGTAGGAGCAGTCAAAAGAATCTCCGCGATCAATTTTTCAGTTGTCAAAGAAATGGGACTGGCCTGGATTTTGACGTTCCCGGGCTGTGGGCTGATCGGGTATATTATGACCAAAATTTTCACGGCAATTTTTTAATTCAGAAAGGAATACCGTTATGGCAAAATCGGATCATTATTACTACAACAATTTCATTGACGCGGCCGAATGCTGCTGTCTGGCGGCGAAATATCTTCAGTCCTGCCTGTCCAACTACGATTACGGCCAAATCAAGGAAATGCTGGAGAAGATGCATCGCTATGAACACGATGCAGATGAGAAAAAGCATGAGATGTCCGCTGCTCTTGCGAAAGCGTTTGTAACACCACTGGACAGAGAAGATCTTGCCCAGATCAGCCAAAACATTGACGATGTCATCGACTGCATCGACGAAGTGCTGCAGCGATTCTATGTCAACCGAATCCAGTTCGTCGTTCCGGAATCCATTGAGTTTTCTAGCCGCCTTGTCTCCTGCTGCGACTTGATGAAACAGATTCTTGCAGAGCTGAAAAATTACAGGAAGCCCAAAAAGCTTCATGAAATGATCATTGATCTGAATCATATGGAGGAAGAATGTGATCAGCTCTACTTGAAAGCTTCCCTTGCAATTATGGATCACACGTCAGACCCGCTGACCATCTTATTCTGGCGCGAGATTTTTGAGCGTCTGGAGATGTGTGCTGATGCATGTGAGCATGTCGGAGACTGCGTAGAAACCATCGTCATGAAAAATACGTGATGTTGGGGTGTTTTATGAATTGATTATATCTCCAAAAAAATTAGAGAAATTCTGTTGATTTTATTGGTTTATCATGTATAATAGTAAGAAAGGAAGTTGGTGTATTCCGCTTCTTTAGAGGATATCGTAAGACCTGCATTTGTAGGCAGTTATCATATGATTCATTGACACCCATATACTAAAAAGAAAAGAGGTAAAATGGAAAATGGCAAAAATTGATTTGAGTAAGTATGGTATTACTGGAACTACAGAAATCGTGCACAATCCTTCTTACGAATTTTTGTTTGAGGAAGAAACCAGACCGGAGCTGGAAGGTTTTGAAAAAGGACAGGTGAGTGAACTTGGCGCGGTGAATGTCATGACTGGTATCTATACCGGACGCTCTCCGAAAGACAAATTCATTGTCTACGACGAGAATTCAAAGGATACGGTATGGTGGACTTCTGACGAATATAAGAATGACAATCATCCGGCTTCAGAGGAAACATGGAATGTGGTAAAAGAGATCGCCATGAAAGAGCTTTCCAACAAGAAACTGTTTGTTGTAGATGCTTTCTGCGGCGCAAACAAAGATACCCGGATGGCCATCCGTTTTATCGTTGAGGTGGCATGGCAGGCTCACTTTGTTACCAATATGTTTATCCGTCCGACAGAGGAAGAGTTGGAGACATTTGAGCCGGACTTCGTTGTATACACTGCATCCAAGGCTAAGGTAGAGAACTACAAAGAGCTGGGATTGAACTCTGAGACTGCTGTTGTCTTCAACATTACGTCCCGCGAGCAGGTTATCCTCAACACATGGTACGGCGGTGAGATGAAGAAAGGTATGTTCTCCATGATGAACTACTATCTTCCTCTCAAGGGAATTGCATCGATGCACTGCTCTGCCAATACGGATTTGAATGGCGAAAATACTGCAATCTTCTTCGGTCTTTCCGGAACAGGTAAGACAACCCTCTCTACCGATCCGAAGCGTCTTCTGATCGGCGACGACGAGCACGGCTGGGATGACAACGGCATTTTCAACTTCGAAGGCGGATGCTATGCGAAGGTCATCAACCTGGATAAAGAATCCGAGCCGGATATCTACAATGCCATCAAGCGCAATGCCCTTCTTGAAAATGTAACGCTGGATGCCGAAGGAAAGATTGATTTCAGCGACAAGAGTGTGACAGAAAATACACGTGTTTCCTATCCGATCACTCACATTGAGAAGATCGTTCGCCCTGTTTCCTCCGCTCCGGCAGCAAAGGATGTCATCTTCCTGTCTGCGGATGCATTTGGTGTTCTTCCTCCGGTATCCATCCTGACTCCGGAGCAGACCCAGTACTACTTCCTGTCCGGATTTACCGCAAAACTTGCCGGAACCGAGCGCGGCATCACAGAGCCGACACCTACCTTCTCCGCTTGCTTTGGACAGGCATTCCTGGAACTGCATCCGACCAAGTATGCAGAAGAGCTGGTAAAGAGAATGGAAAAGAGCGGCGCCAAGGCATATCTCGTGAATACCGGATGGAACGGAACTGGAAAGCGTATCTCCATTCGCGATACCCGCGGTATCATTGATGCAATCCTCAATGGCGATATTCTGAACTCTCCGACCAAGAAGATTCCGTTCTTCAACTTTGAAGTTCCGAC
>CASGAH010000113.1 GCA_949299375.1 uncultured Eubacteriales bacterium
CCAAGAAAGTCATTTCCGGCCCCGCATTTTGAGGTCAGCACTTCCTTCGCATCACATACCTGCCTCTTGATGTTCTGCATTTCTTCCGCAGAGACAAACGAGGAAGCCTTGGAATAATCAAATGTTACCTTTGCCATACTTTTCTTCTCCTTTTTAGATCTTTGCAGCAAGTTTTTCTCCAAACGCCGGAAAGCGCGGCGGCGCAAAATCTGAGACAAAAACCCACTTTTCTGACTCCATTATAGCATATTTTGCTTTTCCGTCAAGAGATCCGCTGACTTTTCTGTGTGAAAACGGCAATTGTAGAACATTTCGCCCCGGGCGGCCTCGGCCGCATCGAAATCCCGTCAATTTAGATACTCTTTGATAATCTCTTCCAGGAGCTGTTCCTCCTGGGGAGTGAGTTTGCGCTTCTCCCGCTCTTTCTGGCTGCTTTCCCTCATCTCCCTCGCTGCTGCAATCTGCTCCAGTCCCTTGATCCACTCGCCGGCCTCTCTTCCACGCTCTTTCGGGGAATCCGCCTCGTCCTTTCCCTTCCAGATGCCATCCTCCCCCTGAGCTGCCGTTCTCTTCTCCCGAACATCCCGGGCGGTGCTGTTCCACCCGTCCTCCGACGCCTCTTTCTCCTTCTGAGGCATGTCCTCTCTCCACGGTGCATTTGCCGCCCGCTCTGCGCTGTCCCTTCTTCGAAAAATGGAATCTTTTCCATCTTTCTTCTTCATGAAAATATCATCCTGCATCCCCGTCTTTGCCGCTGCCGCAGTCCGCCTTCCCTCCGGCTGGCTTCCCCGAATCAGCTGGCTGGAGAATTGATTTTCCAAATAATCCTGGAGATAGACCGCAAGCATCTCCTTTTTTGTCCCTGTGTCCATCATACCGTCCATCATTACGAGCGCTGCCCCAAACATCACACCGCATACGAAATGCAGTACAATCGGCCGGACGCCGAGCGTATACCAAAAACTTACGAAGCTGCCGGCGACTCCCAACAGAAAACAAAACATCGCCAGATGTATCGCCAGGTTTTCCCATTTCTGGATTGGGATCCGGAGAATGCGATATTGGTTGAGCTGCTTTTCCACAAATACACCGCAGTTTTTCATACCGTCGTTGAGACGGTACAGACTTTCGTACCTGCTCTTGATTTGTCTCAAATACCCATCCCTGGCGGAGGAAAGATGGTCGCACTGCCGGATCAATCTTTTGTATGTATGGGACGCAATCATCTTGCTCGCCACCCCAAGTGCAAAAAACACAGCCATCACATATAAAGCGATTCCATTCTCAACATACTGTAACATAGAAGATACTCCTTTCGCTCCGTTTTTCGGATACAGACAGTATAAACCATCCATCCGAAAAAAGCGAAAAAAATCAAACGAAAAAATGTGACACTTTTCCTGTTCTTTTTTGGAGCATCTTTTTCATCCTTCGTTTCACAGATCCGTTACAGTCTGCCCGCCAAATCCGCAATCAGCCGGACAGAGTGCTCGATGGCTTCCGCCTCAAACACTTTGTAATCGATTCCCGCACTGTTGTCTGCCTTATCCGAGATGGCTCTGACAACCAAATATGGGATGTTGTTCACATAGGCCGTCTGGGCAATGGCAGCTCCTTCCATCTCTGTGCAGTATCCGCCAAACATGCGCACCAGCTGTTCCTTCTTTTCCCGGTCCGCAATGAATTGGTCTCCCGAGAGCACCCTTCCCGTGAATACTTGAATCTCAGGATTCACTCTCTCACAACTTTCCTTCGCCAGTTGAAGCAATTTCTCATCCGCCGCAAATGCCAATGCATCCATTCTCGGGATCTGTCCCGCCTCATATCCGAAGGCGGTCGCATCCATGTCGTGCTGGAGCGCGTCGACAGAGAGCACAATGTCCCCGATGTTGATCTCATTTCTCAGGGAACCGGCAATTCCAGTGTTAATCACAGCGGTGACATGGAAATCATCCGCCAAAATCTGTGTACATATGGCGGCATTTACTTTTCCGATTCCGCTTCGAACGACGACCACCTCTCGGCCGGACAGCACGCCCTGGTAGAATGTCATTGACGCCTTCTGCTGTTTTTTTATCTCTCTCATCTGCTCCAGGATTCTGGAAATCTCCTCATCCATAGCTCCAATAATTCCCAACATGATCTCATCTCCTTTTTCCGGTCAATTACTGCGCCAGCTCCTGAATCAATGCCATAATGATGTCCACCCCGTTCGTCTGCCTGCTCTTTTCCATCGCCGAAATATAGCGGTTCCGATTCTCATATACACTGCGGATGGCATCCAAAAGCCGGGCATCTGTTATGTTCTCTTCCTCCAGAACATAGGAAAAGCCTTGCCGTTCAAACGACCTGGCATTTAAAATCTGGTCTCCGCGGCTGACCGAAGCGGGGAGGGGGATGAGGACATTGGGCTTGTGAAGCGCCAAAAGCTCACAGATCGCATTGGCTCCCGCCCGGGACAGCACGATATCCGCTGCCGCCATCAGATCCTTGAGCGGATCGGTGATATACTCATATTGACAATATCCCTCCAGCTTTAAGTCTGGTTCCAGATTCCCTTTCCCGCACAGATGAATGACCTGAAATTGTTTCAGAAGCTCTGGCAAAATGGAGCGAAGCGCTTTGTTCACGGCTCTGGAGCCACTGCTTCCCCCCATCATCAGCAAAATCGGTTTCTGGGCCGAAAGCCCGGTAAACGTTAACCCCGCCAGGCGGCTTCCCTCCATCAGTTCTTTGCGGATCGGGGAACCGGAGAGGACGGCCTTTCCCTCCGGCAGAAGATTTACCGTTTCCGGGAAGTTGCAGCACACCTTCGTCGCTGCGGAAAAAGAAATCTTATTTGCCAGTCCGGGCGTCATATCCGATTCGTGGATGATAACAGGAACGCCGTAGTGCTTCGCGGCCAGAACAACCGGGACCGAGACAAATCCGCCCTTGGAAAAGACAATATCCGGCCGCTTTTGTCTGACAATTGCCCTTGCCTGGACGTATCCTTTGATGACACGGAACGGGTCCGTGAAGTTCTTCCAGTCAAAGTACCGGCGCAGTTTCCCCGTCGCAATCCCCTCGTAGGGGATGCCCTCTTTCTCGATCAGAGACTTCTCAATTCCATTGTAAGAACCGACGTAGGAAACTTCAAACCCTGCTGCCTTTAATTCGGGCAGCAGGGCAATGTTGGGGGTGACATGGCCGGCCGTTCCGCCGCCCGTAAGAATGATTTTTTTCATAAAATAAATCCTTTCGTTTGTCGTAGGCGGAAACCCACTGCCTTTAGGCGGTGGGAGGAGCCTTGTCAATTCGTTGCAATCATGTTATAA
>CASGAH010000114.1 GCA_949299375.1 uncultured Eubacteriales bacterium
CCCGGATGCGGCTTCTGGCGTCCAAAACCCCATACGTTACCGCTTCCCTGCCCCGCGCCCGGTACGCCATCTCTCTCCAGTGCGGATCGTCCCGGTTGAAGACACCCCTTTCGCACTGCAAAAAGAATCGCTGCTTCCAGTAGCGGTACTCCCACTCGCTTTTGTGTTCTTTCCCCCCGATGTGGTCCCGGAACAGGTTGGTGAAAATCCCGCAGAGAAACGAGATCCCTTCCGTCCGCTTTTCCTTTACGGCGATGGAGGACACTTCCATGACAACATAGCGGCACCCCGCCTGCTCCATTTTCTGCAAAATGGCGTGCAGCTGCGGGGCCGGAGGCGTCGTATGGTGAAGCGGAAAACACGCCTCCCCCACCGCCCAGCCATTTGTCCCGATCAGACCGCAGCGCACTCCGGCCTGCTCCAAAATCGACCGGACCATATGGGCGGTCGTCGTCTTGCCTTTTGTCCCCGTCACCCCGATCATCGTCATTTTGTCCGCGGGCCGCCCAAAATAGCGGGCGCTGATGTAGGCCAGCGCTTTTTTGGTGTCCGCCGTCAGGACAATTGTAGGGCCTTCCCGGGGAAGTGCATCGGGCAGACGCTGAACGACTAGCGCAGATGCCCCCTCCTTTATCGCTTTTGGGATGTCATCCTGTCCGTCATGCTCCTGCCCGTGAATACAGACAAAAAGGCATCCGGCACAGATGTCTCTGGAATCCGAGGTGAAGCTGGGAATCTCAATGTCCAGCCTGCCTTTTATCACACAGTAGGAGAAATCTGCGACGAGTTCTCTCAGTGTCATGGATGGCTCCTCCCCGTTCCGATCCGTTATCAACATTGCGGTCTTGCGGGACAAATGTTTTCGAGTCACATGTTTTGAAGTTAAAACAGTCCCACAATCTTTCCGGTTGTCTCATCGACATCGATGTTGTACGCTGCCGGTGACTTCGACAGGCCCGGCATTGTCATCACATTGCCCGTAAGGACAACGACAAATCCGGCTCCCGCGCTGACATAGACGTCCCGCACCGTTATGGTAAATCCGACCGGGCGTCCAAGCTTCGTCTGATCGTCCGAGAGCGAATACTGATTTTTGGCCATGCAGACCGGAAGTCCGCCAAATCCCTGCGCTTCCAGCTGTGCAATCATTTTTTCTGCGGCGGGGGCATAGGCCACGCCGTCCGCTCCGTAGATCTCCCGGGCAATCGTGTTGATTTTTTCCTTCAGAGGGAGGGATACATCGTACAGCGGATGGTACTGGCTCTCTTTCGTCTCCAGCGTCTCCAGTACTTTCTCCGCCAGGGCAATGCCTCCCTCACCGCCCTTGGCCCAGACTTCCGCCAGGGCAAAGGCGCAGCCCCGCGCCTCGCAGAAGTCACGGATAAATGCATATTCTTCCTCGGTGTCGCTGAGGAAGGCATTCAGGGCAACAACAACCGGCACACCAAATTTCTGGATGTTTTCGATATGTTTCTCCAGATTTACGATTCCTTTTTTGAGCGCCTCAAGGTTCGGAAGCGAGAGCTCCGACTTGGAAACGCCGCCGTTGTATTTGAGTGCTTTTACCGTCGCCACCATGACAACCGCATCCGGTTTGATTCCGGACTGACGGCACTTGATGTCCATGAATTTTTCTGCCCCAAGGTCAGCGCCAAATCCGGCTTCTGTGACCGCCACATCCGAAAGCTTCATTGCCAGGCGGGTCGCCTGCACGCTGTTGCATCCGTGAGCGATGTTGGCAAACGGTCCTCCGTGTACAATTGCCGGGGTATGTTCCAGCGTCTGAATCAGATTGGGCTTGATGGCATCCTTCAGCAGTGCCGCCATCGCGCCTACCGCTTTGATCTGACTGGCGGTTACCGGCTCTCCCTTGTCATTGTATGCGACAATGATTTGTCCCAATCTCTCTTTTAAATCGCGCAGATCGCTGCAAAGACAGAGGATGGCCATGATTTCGGAGGCCACGGTGATGACAAAATGATCCTCCCGCACTACGCCGTCGGTCGGCGCGCCGAGTCCGACGACAATGTTGCGGAGAACCCGGTCGTTCATATCCATGCAGCGTTTCCAGACAACGCGTCTCGTGTCAATCCGAAGCGCATTCCCCTGCTGGATGTGATTGTCCAGCATTGCAGCCAGCAAATTGTTGGCGGATGTGATGGCGTGAAAATCTCCTGTGAAATGGAGGTTTAAATCCTCCATCGGGACAACCTGGGCGTATCCGCCCCCCGCTGCGCCGCCTTTGATGCCAAAGCAGGGGCCAAGGGACGGCTCCCGCAGTGCGACGATCGATTTCTTTCCCAGTTTGTTCAGCGCCTGACTCAGACCAATGCTGATTGTCGTCTTTCCTTCTCCGGCAGGCGTCGGGTTGATGGCCGTGACGAGCACGAGTTTGCCGTCTTTGGCGCCGCGGACTCGGTTCCAGAGTTCCTCGGAAACCTTAGCCTTGTACTTCCCGTAGAAGTCCAGCTCGTCCTCCTCAATTCCAAATGGTTTTACGACGTCCCGGATGTGCATCATGCGGGCTTCCTGCGCAATCTCAATATCGGTTTTCATGTTTGACCTCCGTTCTTCTTTCTCCATCGGATACCGGTTTTCTTATGACGATACAGCATCGTCCTCCAGATAGGACTGAAATTCTTCCCGGCTCATCAAAATCTTGCGGGGCTTTGTCCCCTCCTCGGGTCCTACGACCCCCGCCTGCGCCAGCTGCTCCATAATTCGCGCGGCGCGGTTGAAGCCGATTTTAAACATCCTTTGAAGCATCCCGATGGATCCCTTCTCTTTTTCAATTAAGAAATAACCTGCCTTCTCAAAATATTCGTCCCGCTCTGCGGCGGATGATCGGGCAGCGCTTTCCTCCTCCATCAAATCCAGCGTCAGCTGTCTTGCGCTCTCCCAGTCCGGCTCATTTCCGTCCTTGAGAAACTCTACCACAGCAGACACTTCCTGTTCAGATACAAATGCCCCCTGAACCCGGATCGGCTTATTGTATCCAAACGGATAAAACAGCATGTCTCCTTTTCCGAGAAGCCGTTCCGCCCCGTTCATGTCAATGATCGTCCGGGAGTCGACACCGGAAGAGACAGAAAAGGCGATTCTGGACGGCACATTCGCCTTGATCAGCCCGGTAATGACATTGACGCTTGGCCGCTGTGTCGCCAATACAAGGTGAAGTCCAGCCGCCCTTGCTTTCTGCGCCAGGCGGCAGATGGCCTCCTCCACTTCCCCGGGGGCAACCATCATCAAATCCGCGAGTTCATCGACAATGATGACAATCTGAGGCA
>CASGAH010000115.1 GCA_949299375.1 uncultured Eubacteriales bacterium
ACTTGGCAAAACAAGCAGAAGAACTGCAAAATAGACAATCTTCCCGATTGTGTCAACAGGATTTCCGCTCTTGCCGTCCTCCATCCCGAGCTTTCTCAGCTTCTCCTCTGCCCTGCACTTGCGCAAAAGCTTCACGGTGATTGCTTTTAAAATCTCCGCCGCCGCCAGCGCAATGAGGAAAAACAAAATAGCGGACAGCAGGCGGCTGACCGGCTCATTCAATCTCCCTAAAACTTCTAACATAACTCTCTCCTCCCAATCCAGCTGCCCGTCTCCTGTGAAAGGAACCGATCATCCGGAAGCGTTACAATACATTTTTCTGTCTGAGAATGTGCAACAAAGCAATCCGTAATCCCAGAGCAAAACGCTCATTTCACCCTGGTATCAGAATATCACATTTTATGTTTTTTTCAATAGAAAATGCTTCAATTCTTTCAAATTTCTTAATTTTTTGTCCCCGATCGCCCGGATTTTCCACTCTTTTGCTGCATTTGTCAAAAGTCAGAGCACCGTTTGTCGAAACCGCGATGTCAGGGGCAGGAAAAGATGCGCTGCAGCGTCTTTGCAATGCCGTCGTCATTGTTCGAGCAGGTGATCTCGTCCGCCTTCTCCTTTAGCTCCTGACAGCCATTTCCCATCGAAACGCCCCATCCGGCAAAGCAGATCATTGGGATGTCATTTTGGGCATCCCCAAAGGCGATCACTTCCCGGGGAGAAATGTACAGAATCTGACAGACTTTCTCAAGCGCCGTCGCCTTCGAAATCCCTTTTGCCGTCGCCTCGTAATAAAACGGCGCCGTAAACTGAAACGAAAGCGCATCCTCGAAAGGAGCAGACAGTGCATCGCTGATGTCTCGGAGTGTTTCAGGGGGTGCCGCCATCATAATTTTAAACGGCGGCGTCTCCATCTGTGCGGCGGCATCTGCAAGACAGCGAACCGTCCGCAGCGGCATTGCGCTGTTTTGGCTCTCATATTCGGTGCGGTATCCATTCTCCCGATCGGCAAGCAGATGCGTACCGTCGTCCATCATCCGCGTAATGCCGTCAAATTGTCTTAAATGGCGCAAAAGAGAAACGGCGGTATCTCGCGGAATGCTTTGCTCCAGCAAAACTTCTTTTGTCGTGGCATCCGTAATTTTCCCTCCATTGTAGGAGATGAGCAGTCCGTGATGGCGGTTCATTTCTAATAATTTGCTTTCCTTCTCCAGCCCTTTTTGCGGCCTTCCGGAGACAAGCGCCAGCCGGCAGCCCCTCTCCTGCGCCGCTTTCAGCGCTTCGCGCGTTTTTGGCGTAATTTCCTTCCTGTCATTTGTCAACGTTCCGTCAATGTCCAGTGCGATCAGACGAAACGGCATCTGCCCGCACGGTTTTTGCTGATCCTTCATAAGTCAACTCCTTCCTTCCGGGCAGCCTCCCGTACCAATGTCCCGAAGATACAGTCTTGTAAAAAAAAATATCTATGCTATGATGAAACCAGAAAAAAAACGGAGGATCGTCTATGGTAAATTTTATTCTGATCGGAGCACTCATCATTTTGCTTTGTATTTTGTGCAACAATTTTTCCTATAAGCACGGAATTCCAAGCCTTTTGCTCTTTATCGGGCTCGGCCTTTTTTTTGGAAGCGACGGCCTGATCAAAATTTCTTTCAATGACTACAGCATGGCGGAGCAAATCTGTTCCTTCGCCCTGATCTTCATCATGTTCTACGGCGGTTTTGGAACCCGCTGGCAGACTGCCAAGCCGGTCGCTGTAAAAGCGGTCGCCCTGTCCACGCTCGGCGTTGTGGGGACGGCGCTCTTTACCGGTCTGTTTTGCTATTTTGTCCTTCACTTTCAGTTTCTGGAGAGCCTTCTGATCGGCTCGGTTTTGGGCTCCACGGACGCCGCCTCCGTATTTTCAATTCTCCGATCCAGAAAACTGGACTTAAAAGATCACACGGCGCCGCTTCTGGAGGTGGAGAGCGGAAGCAACGACCCGTGTTCCTACATGCTGACGGTTATTATCCTGACAATGATGAACGGCAAGGCGCAGGCGACCGATTTCATCCTGATGCTCTTTGCCCAGTTTTTCTTTGCGATTGTATTCGGCGTCGGCATTGCGATGGCTGCGCGATGGCTTTTAGACCGCTTCTACCAGGATTTGGACGGGTACGAGACGCTGTTTATGGTTGCCATTGCCCTTTTGTCCTACGGGCTTCCGTCGCTTTTCGGAGGCAACGGTTATCTGAGTACATACCTTGTGGGCATCATTATGGGAAACAGCAGCCTGCGCCACAAAAAGGTCCTTGTCCACTTTTTTGACGGCGTGACCGGATTGATGCAGATGTATATCTTCTTCCTTCTCGGACTTTTGGCATTTCCCTCCCAGATGGCTCCCATCGTCGGGACAGCCATCTGCATCGGCCTGTTCCTCACCTTTGTCTCAAGACCGCTCGTCGTGACACTGCTTTTAAAGCCGGTGCGCTGCAGCTGGGGACAGATTCTTCTCGTCTCCTGGGCGGGGCTTCGAGGTGCTTCCTCCATTGTGTTTGCCATTATGGCCAAGGTCGATCCGGCTTATCTCAAAAACGATGTCTTTCACATCGTCTTCTGCATCGTCCTTCTGTCCATCGCCTTCCAGGGAACATTGCTTCCCAAGGTTGCCGAGAAGCTGCAGATGATCGACGCAAGCGCAGACGTATTGAAAACATTCAACGACTATCAGGAGGAAAAGGATGTTCAGTTTATCCGCCTGTTCATCTCCCTGACGCACCCGTGGTGTTCCCTCTCCTTAAAAGAGCTTGTCCTTCCGCCGGAGATGCTCGTTGTCTCCATCCAGCGGGGCAAGAAAATTCTCGTTCCAAAGGGCGATACCGTCATTCAGATGGGCGACACCCTCGTCATCACGGCGCCTGCGTTCCATGACAACCAGAAGCTGAATCTGCAGGAGATCCAGATTCCGGCAGACCACAGTTGGAACAACCGGCTTTTGTGCGAAATTACAATGCCGCCGGATACCCTCGTTGTCATGGGAAAGCGAAACGGTGAAGTGTTCGTTCCAAACGGAGATACGAGAATTCAGGAAGGGGATACCCTTGTCCTGACAAAACGATAATTCAAATAGGATCGGATGGGGAAGTTTCCCTTCCCGATCCGATCGACAAACTTCGCGGTTCGCTGTGCAAAATTTCTCTCCCATCAC
>CASGAH010000116.1 GCA_949299375.1 uncultured Eubacteriales bacterium
AGAAAATCCCATTCATCATCACGAAATCCCATTTGACGTTGCTCAAGGGTATCTGATTTTCCGTCAGTCTGTGAAAATGGTTGTTGAATAACAATATTGGTTCCACTAAAATACGAGCATGCCGCTACGTATTCATTCGGTGTAAACTGTTGAATTTCAATTCTCGGTTCTTCCCACTTCTTTTTCATCTCATTTTACCTCCTCTAAAATTCCATATGCCAACGATTCCGCCACAAATTTTTCAACTGCTTTTCGCATGGTATCCTCGTCGACATCATATTCCAATACCCCTTTTGCCGCTGCATCACTCACAGTGCTTGGATGTTCAAAACATCTCCAGAGAAAGACGGCCGATTCGTTTGGTGCCATCATGGTGTTCTCCAGCGAATGTCCCTTCTCTGAGCCAACTGGAATGATTGCATATTCCCCGGCAATTTCCCGGAGAATAAAATCGCTTTTGATCCGATACTTCTTGTCCTCAGAAAAGACATTGTTTTTGAACTGTCGGTTTGTCCCATCATCTGATGCCGCTGCCCTCTCCCTGTTTTTTTTAAGGTTCCAATCACTGGAATCGGAGTGTGTTGGCGTATGTTCCTTTTTCATCAATGGTTCAGCTCTTTCCTCGTATAAACGACTTTCAAAAGGTAAACATTTCGAGGGCCGTTTTGGATTGTAACTATAATACAGAAAAGCCTGCGAATTAGAACCCTTTTTTAGGAAAATCATAGAAAAATTTGAGAAACTGTTGACAGGCAAGACAACCTATAGTATAATGCATGTCGTAAAACTTATTAAAATGTTTACTTTTTGACAGAAAATAATACGGCCTTGGAATCCTGATGATTTCAATACCGCATTGGCGTGAAATGGAAGAATTGCAGTTGACGAAATGTTTGTCCGATGATATGATGGAATATCATCGGGCTTTTTGATTGATTCTGATGGGGCAGTTACAGGATCGTTTCTTTATCTGGGCGGTTTCGATTTGTTGGAGGATGTGGCAAAAGCCAGAGCCGAAGCAGAGAAGCTGCTATTAAGAAAACGGAAAATTTTAAGATGTATAAGAAATCTTCGGAGGCATTGGCGTGGGAAACAGAAGTATGGATTGCTGAAATGCCGGAGCATATAATACACCTAAATGGAAATAGATTTATGGGACCCAGATAGAGTGGAAGAATTATAGTGAACAAGCCACGGAATAAGCGGCATCGAAGGAAGGGAGGTCAAAGGACGAATGAACGGACAGGAAGGAAAGGTCGATTACAAGAGAACGAGCAAGTTTATGTCTTATATTTTAAGACACAAACCGGATGTGATTGGGATTGAATTGGACCGTTACGGATGGGCAGATGTGGAGGAACTGATTCGCGGCATTGCAAAGACGAGGATGTTTAATCGGGATATTTTAGAGGAAATTGTAAGAACGGACGAGAAACAGCGGTATGCGTTCAATGAGGACAAAACGAGGATTCGCGCAAGTCAGGGACACTCCATTCCGGTTGATCTGCAGTTGGAGGCGATTGAACCTCCGG
The DNA here is from genome assembly GCA_949299375.1 of uncultured Eubacteriales bacterium. Classification (GTDB taxonomy): domain Bacteria; phylum Bacillota; class Clostridia; order Lachnospirales; family Lachnospiraceae; genus UBA2942. The sequence goes on from CASGAH010000116.1 coordinate 1,533, forward strand.
AAATATTGTGGCATGGAACCGCAAAACGTTTTGAGGCCTCAATTGACCAGACCGGATTAAACCGGGGTGTGCGGATGTATGTGCATTTGTCCTCGGACAGACAGATGGCAAGGCGTGTCGGGGAACGGCATGGAAAAGCAATCGTTTATCGCGTAAAAAGCGGTAAAATGTACCGCGATGGATTTCGATTTTACCGTTCGGCAAATGGTGTTTGGATGACGCTTATGGTTCCAGCTGCATACCTGGAAAAAGAAACAGAGCCACTTAAGGACGGCGAGTAGGAGGTGAGCTTCGATGGAGCGGTTGTTTCGAATCGGAAGCTTTTGCTTTCGGATGATCTGCCCGGAGGAAATCCCCATCCCGGAGCATTTCCTCCAATTTGCATGTGCCGGTGACGCGGTACCGGAATTTACCTACCGGATTCAGATAACAGACCGGTTTTCGGAAACGGAAAAAAAGGTGCTGGCAAGAAGGGCAGATTTGATGGTGTATGAGACAGAGGGCGGGGAAGGACGCCAGATCGGCATAAAGGGCCGGGCGGGCAGCTACGGATGCTACGAGGAGCGCTCAGAGCGGGAGGCAGATGTGCAGATTTGGCGGGAAAGTCTGGAGGAGCTTCGGATTGACCCGGTTTTCACATCGCTTTTTGCTCTGGAGCGGCACATGATTCCGAGGGGATCGCTGATTTTGCACTGTGCGTATATGGTGCATGAGGGAAAAGCCGTTCTCTTTTCGGCCCCTTCGGAAACGGGAAAATCAACGCAGGCAGGTCTCTGGGAGCGATATCGGGGAAGCCATACGGTCAATGGAGACCGTGCGCTGCTTCGCAAAATGGAGGGAACATGGTATGCCTGCGGATGGCCTGTGTGCGGTTCCTCGGAAATCTGTGAAATCAGAGATACACCGATTCATGCGATTGTGATGCTCCGGCAGGGAAAGAAAAACAGTGTGGAGCGGCTGTCTGCTTTCCAGGCGTTTTCGCAGCTCTACGCGCAGATTACAGTAAACCAGTGGAACCGGGCATTGGTGATGCAGGCGATGCAGGCGATCGAAGACATCATTCAAACGATTCCTGTCTGGCAGCTGACCTGTGATATTTCAGAGCAGGCGGTTTTGTGCCTGGAGAAGAAACTGTTTCCCGAAAATACTGCGGCGCCGGGAAGTCCGATGCCGGGAGGAAAGAGTCAGTGCTGACACGATTCTGTGAAATCACAGACGGATGGGGAGGTGCGGATGGAACAATTTGGCGATCTGGACCGGCTGATGCTGCTGTATGCGGGAATGATTCACACATCTCAGGTATGGGAAGCGGGAATCTCCCGGCAGCACTTTCATACATATGTCAAAAAGCGCGGCCTGATTCAGGTGACTCCGAGCATTTTTGTGACGGCGGAGGAATGCGTGGATCCTTTCTATCTGATTCATTTGAGGTGCATCCATGCTGTTTTTTCTCACGAGACCGCACTTTACCTGCATGGCCTGCTGCATCAGGAGCCGGAGTGCCGGCATGTAACAGTGGAGAGGAGCTGCAATCCGTCCTATCTGC
>CASGAH010000117.1 GCA_949299375.1 uncultured Eubacteriales bacterium
TCCCCCATCCGTTTTTTTCGAAATTTGTAATAAAAAAATCAGAAATATGAGAGAGAAATCACTTTACCGGTGAGGGAAAACATGATAGAATAGCAATGCAATTGCGTCCGGCAGCGCGATTTTTGTCGAGATCTGTCCGCTGCCCGATGCGGATCGGGGAAAAGAAGCGATTCCGGCCCAATGATTGTACCATGTGAAACAAAAATGATTTGCCATTTGCAGCGAGTATCTGCAGATTGGAGAAAAGGAGACGCATTTTCATGAGTATCTTGGAAAGCAGAAAAAAACGAAAGCAGGAGAGAATCATCCGTGAACTTGGTCAGTACATGGTCAGCTTTGTGGAGTTTGCCGTGCTGATTACATATCTGGAAGTGGTTTTTCATGTGTTGTTTTTCAAAGAAGCGGCAGGCTTATTCTATCCCATCTTGTTTGGGCTCCCAGTGGCTGCCGTGTTGGCTCTTATGACGGAATATCTTCCGGGGAAAGGGAAGAAAATCGCCCGCATTGTCCTTTACTGGGTCAATCCGGTGCTGTATGGAAGTGAACTTGTCTATTATGGAGTGTTTCGTACTTTTTTTGCGCCTTTTTCCATGATGCAGTATGTGGATCAGGCGATTGATTTTCGAAAAGTCGTATTTCACACCATCCAGGCCAATATTTTGGCAATTCTGCTTCTGCTCATCCCGTCGGTTATTCTTACCGTTTTGGAGTGCAGAAAGAAGTATCAAAAGAGACGCTCGGTGTCCGGCGTCGTTTTGGGAATTCAGATCGCATTTGCGATTGTATGCTATCTGATCTCTATGCTCAGCATGATTCCAAATTCGGATGACGATTATTCCGCGAAAAATCTGTATCAGCACTCGCTGTCTACCGATATTTCGATTGAAAAGCTGGGCGTTTGGACAACCATCCGCAGAGACTTTATGATGCAGTTTGGAAAGAAGGGCGGAGGCATCGAGCTGGGCGGAGAAGACTGGAGCGAGTCGCAGCCGACATCCGGGGAAGATGCGTCGAATCCGGAAGGCTCGTCGGAAGAAAATGAGTCGAACAGCCAGGGAACAGAGGATGAGACAACTGCAGTGGAACCGATCGATACGTCTCCCAATATGATCGACATTGATTTTGAGAGCCTGATCGCCCAGGAGACGAATGAGACGGTGAAGGCGCTCCATGAATATTTCAGCAAGCGAAGCCCGACCAACAAAAATGCCTACACGGGAATGTTTGAGGGATACAACGTCATTTTCATTACCGCGGAAGGATTTTCGAAATATGTTGTCGATCCGGAGAGAACGCCGCTTCTGTATCAGATGGCGACAGAAGGATTTGACTTTGAAAACTATTACACCCCGATCTACTATGGAAGTACATCAGCCGGAGAATATGTAAACCTGACGGGAATGCTTCCGAATGACGGCGGATATCTGAGCATGAAATACACGGGAGAAAACAAGGTGTGGCTGCCATTCACGCTGGCGCACGAGCTGGGAGCGCTCGGATATACGACAGCCGGATTCCACAATGGAAGTTATACGTACTATGCCAGAAATATCACCCATCCGAATCTTGGATACAGCACGTGGATTGGAGGCCACAGCGGATTTGAGATGGAGACATATGCGAGCGGATCGGAGATTTGGCCGCAGTCTGACGAATATATGGTCAAACAGCTGCTGGATCAGATGATCCCCGACGACGGAACACCGTTCCACACCTACTTTATGACCGTCAGCGGCCATCTGGAGTATGCGTTCTCCCAAAACGGAATGTCTTCCCGGCACAGAGAGCTGTATGAAGACCTGCCGTACTCAGACACCGTAAAGGCTTATCTGGCCTGCCAGTACGAGTTGGAGCTTGCAATGCGGGCGCTCTTAGAAGGGCTGGAGGAGAGAGGACTTGCCGAAAAGACATTGTTTGTGCTCTCCACCGACCATATCCCGTACAGCAACAAAGAGATGTGTGACGAACTGGAAGGACATACGATGGATGAGACGATGGAGTGGCCGAAGAACCGCCTGATCATCTGGTCTGCCTCGATGGAGGAACCGGTAAAGGTGACAAAGCATTGCGGAAGCATCGATATCCTTCCGACGGTGCTGAACCTTCTGGGCATCGAATACGATTCCCGCATGATCATCGGCAGAGACATCATGTCGGACAGCGAAGGATTTATCATCTACCCGAACCGAAGCTTCATCTCGGATACGTGCAGTTACAACAATTCGACAAAGGAAATTGTATCGTTTACCGGGGAGGAAGTGAGCGAGGACTACATAAAGTCCATGCGCACAAGGCTGCGGGACAGCTATGAAGTGTCGCGAATGATCATTGAGAGCGATTACTTCTCCCATGTCCCGGAGCTGTGCGTCAATAAGCCGCAGCAATAAGGACTGACCGAGGCAAGACATTGGGCGCACAGCTTAAAATGAGGCATCCCAGCCGTAATAGAAAAGCTGTTGTGTGATGACAAAACCGGCTTTCTCATACAGCTTGCGGGCGGGGTGGTTTTCCCCGGATACCTGCACGGTCAGCGAGCGGCACGTTTCGGGCAGAAATGATTTCAGCGCCTGAAGAGAGGCGAAGCCAAGCCCCTGCCTTTGGTAAGCAGGGAGAATTCCGAATCCAAACAGGAAGGCCGATTCGGGGGCTGACAAAATCACGTATCCGCTTCCGATGAGCGTGCGGCCCCGAACGAGGAGGAAACCGGAAGCAGACGTTTCCTCCGACAAAACCATCTGAACATAAGCGCGGGCAGTGCGCCCGGACGTTTGAAACGTCCGGGCGTAAATTTTTGCAAGAATCGACCTTTTCTGACAGCGGCCAATGCGAACCGGGGAGGGAAGAGAAGGAGAAAGGGAGAGATCCCATTTCATCAAATATTCTGCGCGCCGACATCGGGAGATTTCCAGCGCAGTCCTTCCTTTTGCAAAAACAGCTCCATCAAGGCGCGGAAAATGCCCCGCCGCCGGTAATCCGGGTGGACAAAGGCGGTGATTTCATAGGAATATACGCGGCGCGGATCAGCCGAAGAAGAGGGAACAAGATATGCCGCCATCGCGCCGGCACACACTGCCCCCTCAAAGGCCGCAAAGAAATGGACGGCGTCCTGCCCGGCCTCTTTGAGGCCGGGAAAGGAAAGGCTGCAGCGGTCTGTTTTCCGGCACAGCGCCGCAAGCTCCGTCATTAAGACAAGGGATGTCGCATCGATTGTCGTGTCTGTCCATGCAATCCATTTCATTTTCAAACTCCTTTCCATTCAGACAAGTTACAGCAATCCCCCCTGTATAAAATTTCTGCAAAATCACATACTACACGGAGAAAGACAGGAAAAGGAGGGATTGGTACGCAGATTGCATCATCCATAGAAGAAAATATGGTCTACCTGCAGCGAGAGCTGAGAGTAGAGCAGAACTTTGATATCATCTACCGGGTCATGAAAATACAGGACCGGAAGGCCGTTTTATACTGTATTGACGGATTCACGAAAGACGAGATTCTGGAAAAGATACTCGAATTTTTGATGAAACAGGCGGGGGAATCGTTTCCGGAGGATATGCATCAATTTTCAAAAACGCTGCTTCCGTATGCGGAAATTGGAATTCTCAGAAATTATGAGGACGCGATTTTGCAGCTTTTGAGCGGGATTACGATTCTGTTTATCGACGGATTTGACAAATGTCTCTCCATCGACTGCAGAACATATCCTGCCAGAAGCGTGTCCGAGCCGGAAAAAGACAAGGTAATGCGCGGATCCAAAGACGGATTTGTGGAGACGCTTGTGTTCAACACCGCGCTGATCCGGCGCAGGATCCGGGATCCGAAACTGACCATGCAGATCATGCAGGCGGGACGGCGATCCATGACGGACATCGTTTTGTGCTACGTGGAGGACCGGGTGGACCGGCCGCTTCTGGAAAATGTCCGGATGCGGATTTCCCGCCTGGATGTGGATGCGCTGACGATGAATCAGCAGAGTCTTGCGGAATGCATTTATCCGTATCAGTGGTTCAATCCTTTTCCGAAGTTTAAATTCACGGAGCGCCCGGACGCGGCGGCGGCCGCTGTGCTGGAGGGAAACCTTGTCATTTTGGTGGACAACTCTCCGTCCGCCATGATTTTGCCCTCCTCGATCTTTGACGTCATCGAGGAGGCGGACGACTATTACTTTCCTCCCATCACCGGAAGCTACCTGCGCCTCTCGCGGATGCTGATTTCGATCCTGACGCTCCAGATGACGCCAATCTTTCTGCTCCTGATGCAGAATCCGCGCTGGATTCCCTCCTGGCTG
>CASGAH010000118.1 GCA_949299375.1 uncultured Eubacteriales bacterium
GATAGACCTTAAAAGAGGCGTTGACCCTGAAAAACTTATGCAAAAGCTTTTCAAAACGACAACGCTTGAAGACAGTTTTCCATGTAATTTTAATGTTCTTATCTTCATCAATCAGGATGTTTTGGGGCTTAAGATCGCGGTGAATAATCCCATGGCGGTGCGCCGTCTCAACTGCCGCCAGTACCTGTTCCATAATATCCACCACTTGGGGGAGCGGAATGGGATAATTCTGCTTGATAAAGGCTTTCAGATCGGTTCCTTCGACGTATTGCATGACCATATATTGCATGCCATGGTCCGTTCCCACATCATAAACGCCGACGATATGCGGATCATTGAGTTGGGTCGCCGCCATCGCTTCGCGTTCAAACCGGCGCTGGGTCTTCGGATCATCCCGCAAATCCATCCGCAACAGTTTCACTGAAACTTTCCGTTCTAAAACTTGGTCATAAGCAAGGTAGACATTTGCCATCCCACCCTCACCGAGTGGACGAAGGATCCGGTACCGGTTGTTCAGCTTGTATCCGGATTTCAAAACCGCAAGTTCGGTTTTGAGGAGACAATGTTTCTTCTGCTCTTTGGGCAGCTTCCCACCGTACAGCAGCTGGAAGATTTCAAGCAGATTCTCTGCCATTTTCGCTCTCTCCCAGACAACTTTGTGCGGGACATTATTATGACCGCACCCACTTCCAATATGATGAATCTGCTGCAGCGGGGTGTCCTGACGCTCTACTCTTACGACGCAAGCCCGGACGATCTGTCGGTCAGCAACGTTTTGCGCCAGTGCATCCAACTCATCGCCCAGTTTCCGCTCATCTGCGTCTACGGTTACCGCGTATACCGGCACAATGACCTCGGCAAGGCGCTTGTCATCCGCAACCCGAAAACCGATCTGTCCATCGCGGAAAACATTTTGCAGATGCTGCGCACGGATGGAAAATATACCGAGCTGGAGGCACAGGTTCTGGATGTTGCGCTCGTCATCCACGCAGAGCACGGCGGCGGAAACAACTCCACCTTTACGACACACGTTGTATCGTCCACTGGCACGGACACGTACTCTGCCGTCACGGCCTCCCTTGGCTCGCTCAAAGGGCCAAAGCACGGCGGTGCAAACATCAAGGTGCAGCAGATGTTTGCCGCCATCAAAGCCAACGTGATGGACTGGGAAAATGAAGACCTCATCGCCCAATATTTAAATGACATTCTGGACAAAAAGGCGTTTGACCATGCCGGACTGATTTATGGCATGGGACATGCTGTCTACAGTCTGTCGGACCCGAGGGCAACCATCCTGAAAAAATATGCAAAATTGCTGTCGGATGAGAAGGGACTGCAGAAGGAATTTCGCCTCTACCAGACCGTAGAGCGGGTGGCAGCAGACCTGATTACCTCCCGCAGGAAAGTGTTTAAGCCGGTTTGCGCAAATGTCGATTTCTACAGTGGATTTGTGTACTCGATGCTGAGAATCCCGGAAGAACTGTTTACACCGCTTTTTGCCATCTCCCGCATCTCCGGATGGAGTTCCCACCGCATCGAGGAGATCGTAAGCGGCGGAAAGATCATCCGTCCCGCTTACAAATATGTCGGACATCACCGCGACTATGCCCCCATTGAAGAGAGACAGGGCATCGCCTACGAGGATACGATCATCAAAAAACGTTCGGAGAAATAAAAAACTCCCCTGCAAACGCCCGCATTGACATACGGGCATTTGCAGGGGAGCGTTCGTTTTGGCTCTCCCGGTATCTACAGCAGCATCTCTCCGGAAACGCTGTCCATGTGAACCAGTTTGTAGGAGAGACGCATCAGGCTTTCGGACAGATGGACATTTTCCACGACAACGTCATCCGGAAGGTGCAAGTCTGTGTGCGCAAAATTCCAGATTGCCCGGATTCCGTATGCGACGAGTTTCTCGGCAACCTCCTCCGCTCTCATCTTTGGAATCGTAAGCGCCGCAATCTGAACTTCTTCCCGCCGAATGATCTCCTCCAATTCCTCTAACGCATACACAGGAATGCCCCGGATCGTCATCCCGACAAGGCGGGGGTTGACGTCAAACATCCCTTTGATGATGAATCCTCTCTTTTCAAAATTCGTATAATTGGCAATCGCCTGACCCAGATTCCCGGCTCCAATGATGATAATGTTGTGCTTCTGATCGATTCCGAGAATTTTGGCAATCTCCTCATACAGATACGCCACATTGTATCCATATCCCTGCTGGCCAAATCCCCCGAAGTGATTCAAATCCTGGCGAATCTGAGATGCCGTCACATGCATCCGCTCGCTCAGATCGTGGGAGGAAATCCGCTCCACTCCCTCATTCATTAACTCCCCCAGATACCTGTAATAGCGGGGAAGACGTTTGATTACCGCTTTTGAAATTCCCTTGTTTTCCATCTCGCTCCTCTTATTTTCTGCTCCGAATCCACATGGCCGGCTCGTATTCTCATCTCCCCGGTTTTGCCCATTGCTACCGGTAAATGTGCTCCGCAATGCCAATTATACAAATCCGGCGCCTCCCTGTCAATATCGCGTTGGATCGGATCGGGGAAGATTCCTCTCTGTCCGATTGCGATTTTGCCAAACCCATTCCTGCGTTTGCGGGAGGACAATGAGAAAAAGACTGGACAATTTTTGGATTTTCATGTAGAATAAAGAACATCTGTGAAAAAATGCGTTTGCTTGGAAAAGGAAGGCGAAACTACCATGATTTTGGCTTGCAATAACATCAATAAATCGTTTCTGGATCAGACTGTTCTAAAAGACGTCTCCTTTCACATCGAAGAACGGGAGAAGGCTGCGATTGTCGGAATCAACGGATCCGGAAAATCCACGCTTTTAAAAATCAT
>CASGAH010000119.1 GCA_949299375.1 uncultured Eubacteriales bacterium
AGAATATCTCCATGGAAAACTCAACTTTCTGCCATCCCCCATAAATTCAGTTTCATAGGAGCGAGCCCCATGGTGAGGAGGAAGAGGGATTTTTTTGAGAGGGAATTTACCAAAAAGATGAATGCCGTCGGGCTATGATGACCGCCCGACGGCATTCCCTCTTCATAATACGAGCCCGAGCTCATTGACTACGTTGTTTCGCTCCAGGTGTGACGTTGAATTATTCTTGAACGAAAGACTCAAACGGATGGTGGTTGTTACGAAAGATCGGGAATTCATCTTGACAATGCCGGAAACCGGTGTTAATGTAAGCACCGATGAAATTATAAAAAAATGGAATACCGCAAAGTTGAGCGGGGAAACAGGATTTGAAGCATGGAAGGAGGCTTTTCATGGAACTGGCATCATCTGCGATGAAAATCGTTACTATTGATGATCGGTATTGGATGGATGAGTCTCCGTGCTGGAAATGCAAATGTGGAGTTGAGCATAAAAAATCCAATAATTATTCTCCGTCCTGTTCAGTATATCCGCGAGAAATACCTCCGGACATTTGGAACAATAAGAAGACGTGTCCGAAGTGGGAAGCCGTTGCGAACCGATCTGGCAAATAATCCATAACACAACCGGGCGCTGATTGGCCCATCGACGCACACCCGTCAGTTCTGATACTGCCGGGTGCGCTTTTTAGCGCCCGTTTTCCGAAAAAAAACAATCTCAACCTTTTCTGGGGCAAGTAATCCATGCGGGGGAAACCGGGTGCGGAATCATCGTGCTTTTCATCGCGGTGCTTCTGCTGGCTCGTCTTTGTGGATGTTGAAAAGTTTTCAGGAGGATGGAAGAATGGGGCTGCTTGATTTTCTGTTTGGGACTGCCGTTGTCATGAACATACTGGACACGCGCGATTCCAAACGTCCCCGGAACATCACGCCCGTCGATGATGCCGATGAAGCACAGTTCGATGACGGCAATCCCGATGATTACATCGGCGATGGACTGGACGGAACAGACGATTACGTCGGAGACGGGCTGGACGGTTCGGATGACTACGATGACGATCCGGAATAACCGGTGATTCCCGCCTCAAAACAGCAAAGACCTCGTGCCATCAGTTCGGATTCCGCAACATGATCGGTGCGAGGTTTTTTGATGCCAAAAAAGGTGGCGGATGCAACCAGCGAGGTTTGCACTCAGTCCGGCGCTACACACTCATCGCCTACGTTTAGTCGTCGATGAATGGGAGCCGTCACCATAGCACAATTACGGCAAAAAGCCCATGACGTAAGCGATCCCGCGAATCGGCGATCCCGAACTGAGATCTCTTTTGAAGAATGACTTCTTGGCAATCAGAGGAATGCAGACTTCATTGTCTTCCTCATCATGTGCAACGGCAATTTTTATGGAATAGTATTCCCGGTTCCATGCTTTCTCAACTGATACAGCGACTGCGGGAGACTGAAACTCGGCAACATGAGGATACGCAACCGAGTGCTGGAGAAAGGCGACCATGCCACTCATATCGAACACGAGCGGTTTGACATTTCCATTTTCATCATAGTCCGGTTTCTCTCCCAGTTTTGCCTTGAAATCAATAGCCTGCTGCCCCTCCATCGTGAAAGTCGGGTTCTCCAGGCGCTCGCAATCCCCGGCAAAAGCGGCAATGCGGAAGGTGCAGCTTTCCCCGATTTTGTATTTCCCCTTGTGGGCAATATACCGGGTGTCAAAAAAAGCAATGTGGTGTTCCTCATTGCAGATAGTCCCTTCCAGGGTCGCTTCCAAACCGTTTCCCCATTCATGAATGGCTGTCAGGACCACTGGAATTTCCGCGCCATCCATCTCCGGATAAAATGAAATCAGTTCGTTGCGCTCCCCGTTGATATTGAGCCCGATGAGCATATTCAAATGCAGGGCATCTCCAGAATCCGCAAGCATTGCACACTGCAATTGCCTGGGATATCCCTCGCCAAGAGAACAGGGAATCAATGCTCCGGGTGAAACAGTCAATTTTGCCCGTTGAAGCATCTCCGGCAACTGTTTAACCAATTCATCCCGATCGCTCTCTTCCGTGATGCAGTCGAAATGATTTCCGTGACCTTGTTCCAAATCGAATACGGCCTTGTCGCTCATGGTAAAACCTCCTGTTTATTCTTTCACTTTGACAAACGACACAATATACATCAATTTACCCGATCTGCCAAACGAAGGTGGCGCTGTCGTTGAGCTTGATGTCTTCGGGATCGATTTCCGGTGCGGCACATGCCGATGCGGGAGCGCTGCAGATAAGTCCGCTGTCGTATCTTGTGCGGGAATAAATGTCGATCTCACTCCAATTGTAATCGATTTTCACCAGCTCACCGAGTTTCTTGCCGAGGGCGACACAGAGGGTCTCCGCCTTCTTCCTGGCGTTCTTCGCTGCGCTGTCAAGCAATGCGGTCTCAACAGCACCGGAGTCCGAAAGGGTAAAATCCACCTCGACTTTGCAGTCGGCTTTGGATTTTGCGATGTTGTGCAGAACCGTGGTGAGGAGCTTGATGTCCAGAGGAAACTCCACTTTGAGGTTGTGACAACATTTCCAGCAGTCGAAAACCGACCTGTAATTCCCGTTCTTGTCCTTGATGGAACTGTACTCCGAGGTGAGGATGAGTTGTTTTCGCTGGCTGTGTCATTCTTGCTCATATCCGCCGTCTTCAAAATTTCCGAGGCAAAAGTCATAAAACGTCACCCTGGTATTTTCTCGGATTGTCTTGCTCAGACGGCGAAGTATCTTGGAAAATTC
>CASGAH010000120.1 GCA_949299375.1 uncultured Eubacteriales bacterium
TTGCGGACGCGGACGGACGGTACCTCGCCAGTATTCTTTCTGACCTCTTTGGTGAGATAATCCACGGTATAGGTCTTCTGGAGCAATGCCTCGCCCTTGTATTTTTCATTACTGAGGATGCTGCGGACAGTGCTGACACACCATCTGCTCTTTCCTGCTGGCGTTGAAACGCCCATCTCTGTTAGAATGGTGGCAATCTCATTGAGGGTTCTTCCAGACAGGAAAAGATCATAGATTTCCCGAATAATGACGGCTTCTTCCTCGACGATCTCCGGCCTGCCGTCAGGCCCCTTTTTGTATCCGAGAAAGTGGGAATATGCCAGATTCACTTTTCCATCCCGCATGCTTTTCTGCTTGCCCCAACGGACATTTTCGCTGATGGAGCGGCTTTCCTCCTGGGCGAGAGAGCTCATGATCGTGAGCATCATCTCACACCTGGGATCAAAAGTATGCAGGTTCTCTTTTTCAAAGATCACCTCCACGCCAATAGCCTTTAACTTGCGCACGGTTTGCAGTGTGTCTACCGTATTTCGGGCAAAGCGGGAGATGGACTTCGTCAGGATGATATCGATGCCGCCGTCTAAGGCAAGCTGAATCATGCGATTAAAGCTATCACGGTTTTTGGTATTTGTACCGGTAATTCCTCGGTCTGCAAACACTTCTACGAACTCCCAGTCCGGATTGCTTTGAATATAGCGGGTGTAGAAATCCACCTGCGCCTCATAGCTGGATTGCTGTTCGTCCTGCTCGGTGGAAACACGAGCGTAAGCGGCAACCTTCTGTTTACAGGTTACAGATGTAAATGGCTGCTGTTGCAGTGTTTTTGTCGGAGCTATGAATTCTATTTCCGGCATATTATGATTGACCTCCCTCCTTGTGTTGCTTTAAGGCTTTCTGCCGTGCAGCCTCGCGCATCTCATCCGTCCAGCTTAATTTTCGGGACGGATGTTCCCAGTGTGCATCGGCAGTCGAGCCGTCTGCCAGTTCATAAATAAGACAGTGGTGTTCGGGGACAATGATGCGGGAGATCGCGCCTAATATTTTCTCCCTATTAAGTTCAGAAACACCTAAGATTTCTTTGGTTTTCTCGATTAGTATATCTTCGGATATTCTTTGAGACAGGCAGGCAGCCTTTCCATACTTGAAATATTGGTTGCAGATCCAGATCGGCTGGTCGCCGCTCTTGGCGTTGGTGTATTTCCGTACATATGTGCCTCCACAGCAACCGCACGAGATCAGCCCGGTAAACAGTTTGCCGCTGTTTTCGTGGCCAACGGTTCTGTGTGCCATGATTTCCATCTGACGAGCACTGCGGTGCTCGATCTCCTGCTGTACGGCCTGAAAAGTTTGCCGGTCTATAATCGCATCATGGCTGTTTTTGACATAGACTTTGCGAAGCTCGCCGGTATTTTTCCGATCCTTTTTGGTGCGGAAATCCTCCCGGAAATATTTTTGCAGGAGCAGGTCGCCGGTGTACTTCTCGTTGAGAAGGATATCTCTTACAGATGCGCTGGACCAGGTGCCGCCAAAGCAGGAGGCAATTCCTCTCTCAATGAGCGTTCTAGCGATTTTGGCGTAACCCATTCCGGAGAGATACAGATTGAAAATTTCCTTTACGACCTCGGCTTCTTCCGGCACGATCTCGAATCTCTCGCCCGTCAGCCGATATCCGAAGACATGACCGCCAGCGGGCTTGCCCTGATCATATAGCTTCTGGATGCGCCATCTCTGGTTCTCACTGGCAGACCGTGCTTCTTCTTCGGCATACATGGCAAGAAGCGTCAGCAAAAGTTCTCCATCCGGGCTAATGGAATGCATGTCCTCTTTCTCGAAGTAGCAGTCAACGCCCAGTTTCTTCAGGTCCCGGATTGTTTCAAGCAGAATCACGGTATTGCGTGCAAAGCGGGTCACGGACTTCGTGACTACAAGGTCAATTTTCCCATCCCGGCAATCCTGCAGCATCCGTTGAAACTCTGGGCGATGGATCGTTGTCCCGGAGATTCCGTTGTCCGAATAGATGGAAACCAATTCCCAATCCGAGCGTGCCGCGACATAATCACGGTAATATTCCGCCTGTGCCTCCAATGAGTGGAAAGCGGCGTCCTTATCTGACGAAACGCGGGCATAGGCCGCCACGCGGATTTTCTTTGGTTCTTTCGGCTTTGCCGGTATTTCTTCAATATGTATCATTTTAACCTCCTAACGACATTCATCACTCTCTGGCCCGAAAGAGTCAACGATTGATTTCAATAATCTCCCGATGATCTCTGCGCCATCTCATGCGGCAATAATTCGAGCAAAAGACAGCTCCATGCCGTGCCGCTTCATCCAATGGTTTGTGGCAATACCGGCAAATCGGCGCATTCAGCTTCTCCGCCTTTGTTTTTCGCAAGCCGGTCGCTCCGAACCCTTTGCGCCTGCAAACAGACTTCACGGTGTTGGGAGACAATCCGAGCTCCCGGCCAATAAAGCTGTACGGATAATTTTTCCGCCGCAGAGCGGCAATCTGTTCTAATTGTTGTCCCGTCATTGTTTCTCTCCTTTCCCCGACAATATCTTTCGCTTGATCGGCAATCTGCGTGCCCGCTGCCACCCTGCAATAGACCGCAACTCGTAAACTTTTCTGATTCAGGTAGTCGTTACGCATGCTGCGCCTCCTTAGAAAATCCCCGGCCCGTAATGAGCCGGGGATTAGTAATGTACGCCCACTCAGATTTTGCGGATATGATCCTCACCATAGACAACAC
>CASGAH010000121.1 GCA_949299375.1 uncultured Eubacteriales bacterium
TTGGCGGAAACCGCAATTTGTAAAAAATCCAAAAAGAGAAATTCTATGCATGATTATTTATCTAAGGTGCATAATAGCGGATGAGCGAAATGGTATTAACAATTCCCCGAAAATATGATAGACTGATTGGGAGACTGCCGGAACAGGAATGTCCCGGAATGGTTGTAATCTGACAGAAAAGGAGTTGGAATGCAGTGCAGTATGTTGTGACAGGAAAAGAGATGAAAGCCATTGACGAATATTCCATTCATCAGATCGGGATTCCATCCCTCGTCCTGATGGAACGGGCAGCCCACGCGCTCTGTACATCCATTGCAGAGAAAGAAAACAAAGACGCATCCATCGGAATTGTTGCGGGTACGGGAAACAACGGGGCGGACGGCCTTGCAGCCGCGCGCATCCTTCAAGAAAAAGGATTTTCCCGGATCCGGGTATGGGTCGCAGGAAATCGGGATCACGCGACAGAAGAATGGGAGATCCAGTATCAGATTGTTCGCAAATTGGGGATTCCGGTCTGCTTAAACTGGACGGGGGAGGACAGCGCCCTCTCCTCCTGCGGCGTTTTGGTGGACTGTCTGTTCGGAACCGGGCTTTCCAGGGAAGTGACAGGCGTGTATCGAACCGTCATCGGGGCGATCAATGCGAGTCCGGCAAAGGTGTATGCGGCGGATATCCCATCGGGAATTTCAGCGGAAAATGGAAGAAAAATGGGCGTCGCTGTCAAAGCAGATATAACAGTGACTTTTGGTTTTTTAAAAGCGGGATGTATCTTATACCCCGGTGCAGAATATAGTGGTAACGTAGAAGTGCATCCCATCGGCTTTCCCCGCCTGGCGCTGGAGCAGATTTGCCACTCTTTTGTGATCTATGGAGAAGAGGACAAAAGCAGGATGCCGGTGCGCCCGAAACATTCTAACAAGGGGACGTTTGGGAAAGTACTTCTCGTCGCCGGAAGCCCGAATATGGCGGGCGCTGCCTGCTTTGCCGCAGGCGCCGCCTACGCCTGCGGGGCGGGTCTCGTGAGAATTCTCACCGCCAGGGAAAACCGGGAAATTTTGCAGACGCAAATTCCCGAGGCGATTCTTACGACATGGGAATCCGGACGGGAACAATTGTATTATGAGGACATCGTCCGGCAGTGCTGCAGCCAGGCCACGGTCGTGGCGGCCGGGCCGGGACTCGGCACATCCAAAGAGGCCGCGTTCCTCTGTGAGGCGCTGCTTCGGGAGTGGAAGGGACCGCTTGTCCTGGATGCCGATGGATTAAACCTTTTGGCCCAACACCCGCAGTGGGGCGAAGAAAGCTGCGGAAACTGGATTCTGACCCCGCATCCGGGAGAATTGGCAAGGCTTCTCGGGATAGAAACTGCACAGGCGGCAGAAAACCTCCTCGAATGCGCAGAACAATTGGCAAACCGCTATCGGGCCGTTGCAGTCTGCAAGGATGCGAGAACCATCGTGGAGAGCGGGAGCGTTCCTACTTATATCAATGTGAGCGGAAACAGCGCGATGGCAAAAGCGGGTTCCGGGGACGTGCTGGCCGGGATCCTGGCCGGACTTCTGGTACAGCAAAAAGACAGCAAACGCGCTGCCTGCCTGGGAACTTATCTCCACGGCAGATGCGGCGATCTGGCAAGAGAAGAAAAAGGACCTTACAGTGTGCTGGCAAGAGATCTGCTGGAGCATATAGGACCGGCTTTTGGGGAACTCATAGAATATTGTTCCAAAGAAAAGGAGGAGTGGATATGAACAAATACACAAGAGTCTGTGCAAAGATTGATCTGGATGCGATCGAGTATAACATGGAAATGATGAAGAAAAACATCCAGGACGGCACAAAGATCATGGCAGTGTTGAAAACAGACGGTTACGGACACGGAGCCGTTCAGATCGCCGGACTTCTGGAGGATAAAGACTATATCTGGGGCTATGCCACGGCGACGCTGGATGAAGCAATGGCCATCAGAAAAAAAGGGATTGAAAAGCCCATCCTGGTTCTTGGGACCGTATTTCCGGATCAGTGGGGAGCCATGATCGAGCATGAGATCCGTATGACCCTGTACAGGGAAGAGGTTACCAGGACAGTATCAGATCTTGCATGCCGTATGGATAAGGATGTTCATATCCATGTAAAGATCGACACCGGCATGTCCAGGATCGGTCTTCCCGTGAATGAAGAAAGTGTGGAGAATATTGTCCGGATGAGCGAGATGCCTCACATCAAAATGGAAGGTCTTTTCACACATTTTGCAAAAGCAGACGAGACGGATAAGACCTTTACGAAAAAGCAGCTTTCCCAGTATCTCTGGATGAAAGAGAAGCTGGCGGAAAGAGGCGTTACCTTCCCCTATTATCATTGTTCAAACAGCGCCGGTATCATCGACGTGCCGGAGGCGAACATGGATCTGGTAAGAGCGGGGATCTCTACTTACGGACTCTATCCTTCCGAAGAGGTCAACAAGGAAAACGTGCCGTTACGGCCGGCGCTGGAACTGATCAGTCACACTGCCCATGTAAAATGGGTGGAGGAAGGCACGCCGGTCAGCTATGGCGGAACGTATATTACAGACCGTCCGACCAGACTGGCCACGATCCCTGTGGGATATGGCGATGGATATCCCCGCAGTCTTTAGAACAAAGGCTATGTGCTGATCCGGGGACAGAAAGCTCCGATCCGGGGACGGAT
>CASGAH010000122.1 GCA_949299375.1 uncultured Eubacteriales bacterium
GTAAAAAAGGCACTCCGGGATGCCGCAAAAGGAAAACAGGAATCCATCTTTGGACTGGCGATGAGAGGGTGCAAAGCCGCAGGAAAGCTCCTCCCCTGGAGTCTTCTCATGCTCTTTTGCCGCAGTCAGTCCGGGACACATCACAAAGCGGGAAAGGACTCGATATGAGACGGGTAAAAAAAGGACACTACGGCTACTTTTCGTACCGCAGAAACGTTCAATTTCTCAAAGCGGCATGTGTGCTTCTGGGCATCATTGGCCTGCTTGTGATCGGGTGGATCACAACAAAGAGCAGACGCAACGGAATGACCATTGCAGCAATCGTATCGGTTTTGCCATTTGCCAATGTTTTGGTTGTCGGGATTGCGCTCCTCCCATTTCACTCCAGGCCAGAGGCGGAGGAGGCAGCCATCCGCGGCATGATCGGAGAGGGCGTTTACAGCACAGAGCTTGCGCTGACAAGAAAAAACGAACGGACGATACGTCTGGATTATCTTTATGTCCACCCGAAAGGCGTTTTCTGCTTCACTGGCGACGCGGCGCTTGATGAATCCGATGCGCAGCAGTATATCCGAAAGGTGCTTCGGGAGAGCGGATTCTCTCATAAGGTACAGGTGACAAAGAACCTGCAGACGTTTCAGCGGTGGGTGACGAAACTGGAACCCGTCTCCCGGAAAGATTGTGAGGAGGACTTGCTTCGCATAGAGGGCATTCTCTACGCCATCTCGCTGTAAGAGGCGGGATCTAAGACAGAAGAAGGGGGCAGCAATGAAAGAAATCGTGATTCAGGAAAATGAGGCGGGACAGCGGCTGGATAAATTTCTGGCAAAATGGATGCCGCTTGCGCCGAAGAGTTTTATCTATAAGATGCTTCGGAAAAAGAATATCACATGGAACGGAAAGAAAGCGGAGGGGTCAAAGAATCTCGCCGTCGGGGACGTCATCTGCCTGTGGCTGTCCGAGGAGACGATTGCGAAATTTACGCGGGAGGATCATTTGGAAGACGCAGATTCCGGCCTGTATCCGCCGCTTGACATTCTGTACGAGGACCGCCACATTTTGGTGCTGAACAAGCCTTCCGGCGTATTGTCTCAGAAGGCAAAGCCGGATGACGTTTCGATGGTGGAGCAGATCATCGCCTATGAGAGAGAAAAGGGACGAATGCAGGGGGAATCGCCCCAGGCGTTTCGCCCCTCTGTCTGCAACCGGCTGGACCGCAATACGAGCGGAATTTTAATTGCAGGAGTCTCCCTTTCCGGTCTGCAAACGATGTCAGAGCTTTTGCGGGAGCGCTCCATTCACAAATTCTACTACTGTCTTGTCATGGGAACCGTATCACGAAAACAAAACGTGGAGGGGTATCTCTCCAAAAACAGCGCATCCAATCGGGTATCCATCACAAAACAGCCGACGGATGAGACGTCGCGGATGATTCAGACGGTTTACAAGCCGGTCGCTTCGAATGGAAGTGTGACGCTGCTTCAGGTGCTTCTTGTCACCGGACGCCCGCATCAGATCCGGGCGCATCTGGCATCGGAGGGACATCCAATCGTGGGCGATGAAAAATACGGAAATCACCGTCTCAACGAGCGGTATCGAAAAAAGTATGGTCTCACCAGTCAGCTGCTGCACGCGTTTCGCCTTGTGTTTCCGCAGATCACGGGAGAATTTTCTTATCTCTCTGGAAAAGAAATCGAAGCACCCCTTCCCGGGCAGTTTCGCACCATTTTGGAAGGGGAGGGAATTTTCCCGGATAAGACAGCGTCAGGCAAGACGGGCAGAGAATGAGAGGACATACGATGGGAACATGGAATACGAGAGGGCTTCGGGGGTCGGAGCTTGAGGAGCAGATCAATCTGACAAACGAGCGGTATCGCAGCAAAAAGCTGGCGCTCATTCAGAAGATTCCGACTCCCATTAAGCCGGTTGAAATTGAAAAACAGACACGCCACATTACGTTGGCGTATTTTGATCAGAAAAGTACGGTTGATTATATTGGAACGGTTCAGGGGATCCCCGTCTGCTTTGATGCCAAGGAGAGCGCATCAGATACGTATCCCATTCAAAACATTCATTCGCACCAGATTTGCTTTATGAAGGAATGGGAGGAGCAGAAGGGGATTGCCTTTATTTTGCTGTACTATTCTCATCGGCGGGAAGCCTACTATCTCCCTCTGTGGGAGATCCTTCGCTTTTGGGAGCGGGGACAAAATGGCGGAAGAAAAAGTTTCACCTACGAGGAGATTGACAAATCTTACCAAATTCCGCTGTCCGGCGGAATTTATCTGCACTATCTGGAAAAAATCCAGCAGGATCTGGATGCGCGGGAGAGCGCCGGGGAAAATGAGCAAAACCCTTGACAGGGGAAAAAGAATTGGATATAATGGCACATGTATCGCGGCAGTATGATATTTCGTTATCAGACTATCGATTTAACGCAATAAAGTAACGGCTGACAAAACGCCAGGCAAAAAGGAGAATTTATGGCAGCACAACTGGTCCATACTCCACCGGGAGTCCGTGATCTCTACGGACTGGAATATGCGCGCAAAGAGACGGTGGAAAACAACATTTGGAAAACATTAAAACGGTACGGCTATCGGGGAATTCAGACGCCGACGTTTGAGTTTTT
>CASGAH010000123.1 GCA_949299375.1 uncultured Eubacteriales bacterium
ACCTAAAGCGGCATCTCGGAGAAATTCCCTGGCCGTAAGGCAAGTCCCTGCCTTTTGACCCTAAGCTCATAACGCAGAGGATCGGGAAGTTTCCTTCCCGATCCTCTGCGTTACACGGAGATACACGGACATCTCGCGGCATAGCCGCTCGTGCCTGCCCGCCGGATGCCCTCCGGGCGTATTGAGAAAACTCCCCCGGGCGGGAAGAATGGGAAGCCCGGGGGAGTTTTCTCGATTATGGACTGAAGCGTGGAGGAGAGGAAAAGAACTTATTTCCGAAAAAGATAGGAAGTAAGTTTCTCAAATGACTTTTTCAATGTGGACTGCTCAGATGGAAGAAGGAAATCCTGAAAATTGTCTGCCTTCATCCAGGATGGATAGATACATTCGGTACCTCTCGTCGGAACAATCACCATTTTAATGTCTGTGTGTAACATACAAGGTCCTCCTTTCATAAGTTAACGGTTCTCTATTGATATTTTGTTTGCCCTTGTTTATGGTACTATAATACCATAAATCTGGCGGCAATCAACTGGCTGTCAGCCCAAATTGAACCTGTTTTTTGGTGCTGTATGCACAAAGTTCCAGAAAAGGAAAATCCATCTGATTCAGACAAATGTGTTTGAGAGAAAGACGGTCGGGCGGGATTCAAAAGGATCTTGTCCTAGGCGGGGAGATATGATATACTGCAAAAGACGACAAATTTTATTGAAAGGATTTCGCGGATGAACTGGAAAAAATGGAAGAAGAGGATGATTGCGGGGATGGCGGGGATTGCTTTCCTTGGATGTGTTGGGGGCATTGGAATGCTGTGCATGAACGCACATATCAAAGGGGAGGCAGAGCCGTATTTTTTGACGCTGGAAGAGGCGAAAGAGCAGGGGCCATTTGACTGTATCCTTGTCCTCGGGTGTGCGGTGTGGGACGGAAATGTGCCGAGTCCGATGCTGGCGGACCGGCTGGATGAGGGAATTTTGCTGTATGAGGCGGGCGTATCGGACCGGATTTTGATGAGCGGAGATCACGGGAGAGAGACATATGACGAAGTAAATGTGATGAAGGAATATGCAGTGGAGCGCGGCGTTTTGTCGGAGCATATTTTTATGGATCACGCCGGTTTCTCCACGTATGAGAGCATGTATCGGGCGAGGGATATTTTTCAGGCCAGGAAGGTGCTGATTGTGACGCAGGAATATCATATGTACCGGGCCATCTATGTGGCAAGACAACTCGGTTTGGACGCATATGGGACTTCGGCGGATACGAGACGGTACGCAGGCGAAACGTATCGTCAGATCCGGGAGATTTTGGCGCGAAACAAAGATGCAGTTTCGCTGCTGGTCAAGCGAAAGCCGACGTACCTTGGCGAGCCAATCCCCATCAGCGGAGACGCCAGCGCATCGAACGGGTGAGGAACCGGATTGCGCTCTGTTCAGAGTATCAAAAAAGCCGTCTTTCGGACGGCTTTTTTGATATTCTTTATTAGAAAAGCGCGAGACGGGATTCGAACCCGCGGCCCTCGCCTTGGGAAGGCGATGCTCCACCACTGAGCCACTCGCGCGTACTTTGCTGTCTCATAGTGTAGCACGTTTCCTTGTTTTTGTAAAGCGTTATTTTCAAAAAAGATGTAACTTTTTTGAAGTTTTCCCGAATAATGAGAAGAAGAGGCAACGGGGATGGGAGTGGAACGGTTTCAGACAATTCCCTGTTGCAAAGAAGGAGGTTTCGGGATGTTATTTTCCAGCATTGAATTCCTGTACTATTTTTTGCCGACGGTTTTGATCGTATATTTTTTGGTCCCCGGCCGCTGCAAAAATCTTGTGCTGCTCGCAGCAAGTCTTTATTTCTATTTCTACGGAGAGCAGAGCCTTGTCCTGCTGATGCTGCTTTCCTGTTTCGTAAGCTTTTGCGCTGCGATTCTCATTGACCGCTACCGGGAGCGCGCTGTGATTGCGAAATCGGTGCTTGCGGTTTCGGCTCTGTTTCACCTCGGGATGCTCGGGTATTACAAATATGCAGATTTCTTCCTCTCCAATGTGAATCACATATTTGGCCTGTCGATTCCGCTTCTGCGCGTGGCGCTGCCCATCGGAATCAGCTTCTATACGTTCCAGATTATGAGTTATACGATTGACGTCTACTGGGGAAAGGCAAAGCTGCAAAAGAATCCCCTCAATCTGTTTACGTATGTCACACTTTTTCCGCAGCTGATTGCCGGCCCGATTGTGCGCTACACTACGGTACAGGAGGAGCTGGATACGCGGAAGCACTCGTTTGAGGATTTCTCCTATGGAGTTTACCGGTTTGTCATCGGACTGTCCAAAAAAATCTTCATCGCCAATCAGCTCGGGGAACTGTGCAGCATTTTCCGCGATTTTGATGAGAAAACGATTGTCTTCTACTGGATGTACGCCATTGCCTTTTGCCTTCATATTTACTTTGATTTTTCCGGATACAGCGACATGGCAATCGGATTGGGGAGAATGTTCGGATTTCATTTCCTGGAGAACTTCAACTACCCGTATATTTCCAAAAGCATTTCGGAGTTTTGGAGAAGATGGCATATTTCGATGGGAACGTGGTTTCGGGATTATGTCTACATTCCGCTGGG
>CASGAH010000124.1 GCA_949299375.1 uncultured Eubacteriales bacterium
TATAGTTTTCCGTCCGATGACGAATCGTTGGAAACCGTACCGGATATGAGAACGTTCTCCGAAACGATTTCGCACCTTGTGATACTTGCATCCGACGCCGCAGCAGCAAAGATGTTCTGCGGCGACGAGAGAAACATAAGCCCGGACAGCAGACAGACTGCGGCCCACAATCGCGTTAATTTTTTTTTTGCATAAATACTCTCCTTCCTTCTGATTATATGCTGAGATTAGTATACTGGATTTTTAATGTTTTTTCAATCATTTCTTAACAAAAAGTTAATATAAACTCGAATATTCCAGACAGAGAAACAAGCGGATTTGAGCTTTCATTCTTCAATTCCATTTCCCCCGCAAAATTTCTCCCCCCTTGACGCCCAAACAGACATTTGGTATACTGGCAATTGATTGTGCCCATCGCGGCACGAAACGCTTTCCAAGCGTTCGCTTTGGCGTTTCGTGCCGCGATGCGAAGACGAGAAAGAGAAAGGAGTGCGACAAAAATGGCAAAGCAGACAGCTGCTTATAACGCAGACAGCATCACTGTCCTGGAAGGACTGGAGGCGGTCCGCAGACGGCCTGGTATGTATATCGGCGGTGTATCCGTATCCGGTCTCAATCATCTTGTGTACGAGATTGTGGACAATTCCGTAGACGAGCATCTGGCCGGACATTGCCGCCACATTCAGGTCGTCCTGGAGCGAGACGGGGCGGTTACCGTCCGCGATGACGGCAGAGGCATTCCTGTGGACCGGCACCAGAAAGGGATTTCCGCAGAGCGCGTCATTTTCACAACGCTTCATGCCGGCGGAAAATTTGACAACCAGGCGTATAAGACAAGCGGCGGACTTCACGGCGTCGGCTCCTCTGTTGTCAATGCGCTCTCCTCCTCCCTTCAGGTGGAGATTCACAAAGACGGGTGGATCTACTATGACCGGTATGAGCGCGGGAAGCCAACCGTGGAACTGAAAAACGGCCTGCTCCCCAAAAAAGGAAAGACCGACCGCACCGGCACTTCCATCACCTTTGTGCCGGACGCGGACATTTTTGAAAAAACACAATTTCACGCGGAAGCGATCAAAAGCCGCCTGCACGAGACGGCATATCTGAATCCCGGTCTCGAGATTTCGTTCCAGAACTGCCGGGAAGGGGAGGAGGAGACAACGTGTTATCTGGAACCGGACGGCATCCGGGCCTACATTGCGGAGCTCAACCACGGAAAAGATCCCGTCCATCCGATCATCTCCCTCAAAGGAAAAAGCGAACAGATCGAAGTGGAGGCGGCATTTCAATTCGTGGACACGTTTGAAGAGAAAATTCTCGGGTACTGCAACAACATCTATACCTCAGAGGGCGGTACGCATATCACGGGATTTAAGACGAAATTTACTCAGATCATCAACGCTTATGCGAGAGAGCTTGGCATTCTAAAAGAGAAAGATCTCAATTTTACCGGACCGGATACCCGGTGCGGCATGACGGCGGTTTTGGCCGTCAAACATCCGGACCCCATTTTTGAGGGGCAGACAAAGACAAAACTCGGAAGCGCCGACGGAGCCAGAGCGGTATCCGCTGTTGCCGGGGAACAGCTGGAATTGTTTTTCGACAAGCATCTGGATCTGTTAAAGAAGATCATCGGGTGTGCCGAGAAATCTGCCAAAATCCGAAAAGCGGAGGAAAAAGCCCGCACCAACCTGCTTGTGAAACAGAAATTCTCCTTTGACGGAAATGGCAAGCTCGCCAATTGCGAGAGCAGAGACGCAGAAAAATGCGAGCTTTTCATCGTGGAGGGAAATTCCGCGGGCGGATCGGCCAAAAATGCCCGCAACCGGAAATATCAGGCCATCCTGCCAATCCGGGGGAAAATCCTCAACGTCGAAAAAGCCGCGATGGACAAAGTATTGGCCAACGCCGAGATTAAATCGATGATTCAGGCGTTTGGATGCGGTTTTTCCGAAGGATTTGGAAACGATTTTGATCTGTCCAAGCTTCGCTATCACAAGATTATTATTATGACCGATGCCGATGTGGACGGCGCCCACATCAGCACGCTTCTTTTGACCTTTTTCTACCGCTTTATGCCGGAGCTGATTACGGAAGGGCACGTCTATCTGGCGATGCCGCCGCTTTATAAGGCAGTTCCGTCACGAGGGAAGGAAGAATATCTCTACGACGATGCCGCCCTGGAAAAATACCGGAAAACCCACCGGAATTTCACACTGCAGCGCTACAAAGGGCTCGGGGAGATGGATGCCGACCAGCTGTGGGAGACAACACTCAATCCGGAGACCCGCTGCTTAAAGCGCGTCGAGATTGAGGATGCCCGCATGGCAGACCGGACAACAGCAATCCTAATGGGTACAAATGTCGATTCCCGGCGCGAATTCATTCGCCTCCATGCAAACGAGGCAATGCTGGATGTCTGACCGATTCCAGACAGCCGCGGCTCATCCCCGTTACTTTATGCAAGGAAAGGACAATCAGAAATGGCGGAAACAATTCTCTCTACGGAATATTCCGGAGAAATGCAGCAATCCTACATCAATTATTCTATGT
>CASGAH010000125.1 GCA_949299375.1 uncultured Eubacteriales bacterium
ACACAGGTGTGCGATCCGTTCCTCTGAGAGAAATCTCAGGGGAACTTTTCTCGGATAGGGAAAAAATTCCTCCCCCCGATTCCTCCGATGTGATGAGTGATCGCCCCGGATTCCGGATGAAAAAGTGACGCAGAAATGGAGAAAAATATGGCAGGACAGCAAAAAACGCAAAATCAGCAGCAGGATATGAATCAGTTGATGAAAATCCGTCGGGAGAAGCTTGCCGAGCTGCAGGCAGCTGGGAAAGATCCGTTTGTGATTACAAAATATGAAGTGACGCATCACACAACAGAGATCAAAGAGCGCTATGAGGAACTGGAGGGACAGCATGTGTCCATTGCAGGCCGTGTGATGGCAAAGCGCGTGATGGGCAAAGCCTCTTTTGTAAATGTGATGGATCAAAACGGCAACATTCAGGTGTATGTTGCAAGAGATGCCATCGGAGAAGAACCCTACAAAGAATTTAAGCGGATGGATGTGGGAGATATCATCGGCCTCAAAGGGTATGTATTTACAACAAAGGCAGGGGAAATCTCGGTTCACGCGGAGGAGATTACGCTTCTGTCCAAGAGCCTTCAGATTCTTCCGGAAAAATATCACGGTCTTACAAATACCGACATGAGATACCGGCAACGATATGTCGACCTGATCATGAACCCGGAGGTTCGGAATACGTTTGTGAAGCGCTCTCAGATTCTGCGGGAGATCCGCAGCTTTCTTGACGGGCGCGGCTTCCTGGAAGTGGAGACACCGATGCTTGTGAGCAATGCGGGCGGCGCGGCAGCCAGACCATTTGAAACACACTACAACGCGCTCGACGAAGAGGTGAAACTGCGCATTTCTCTGGAATTGTATTTGAAGAGACTGATCGTAGGCGGACTGGAGCGCGTCTATGAAATCGGCCGTGTTTTCCGCAACGAGGGAATTGACACGCGCCACAATCCGGAATTTACATTGATGGAGCTGTATCAGGCATATACTGATTATGAGGGAATGATGGAGCTGACAGAGAGCATGTTCCGGTATCTGGCGGAAAAAGTGTGTAAGAGTGCAGTGATCTCCTACAACGGCACTGTCATTGACCTGTCCCGCCCGTTTGCCCGCATTACAATGATCGACGCCATCAAACAGTATGCGGGAGTTGATTTTTCGGAAGTCGAAACCGACGAGGAGGCAAAGAAGCTTGCCGATGCGCATCACATTGCCTATGAGGAGCGCCACAAAAAGGGAGACATCATCAACCTGTTCTTTGAGAAGTTTTGTGAGGATAAGCTGATCCAGCCGACATTTGTCTGCGATCATCCGATTGAAGTCTCCCCGCTGACCAAGAAAAAACCGGGGAACAACGGTCTTGTGGAGCGCTTTGAATTGTACATTTATGGACGCGAAATGTGCAACGCATACTCTGAGCTGAACGACCCAATCGATCAGAGAGTTCGCTTTGCGGCGCAGGAGGAGGCGTTTGCAGCCGGGGATGAGGAGGCAAACCATACGGACGAAGACTTCCTGACTGCCCTGGAATACGGAATGCCGCCGACAGGCGGAATCGGATACGGAATCGACCGCCTGGTGATGCTGCTGACCGATTCCCAGGCCATTCGGGACGTCTTGCTCTTCCCCACAATGAAGAGCATCGGCAGTGAAAAACCCGAAAAGAAAGAAAAAACCGGCAATGAAGCAGGAAGCACGGAAACTGCGGTGAAGATCGATCTTTCCAAGGTGAAAGTGGAGCCGCTGTTTGAAGATGCCGTTGATTTCGATACCTTTAGCAAATCGGATTTCCGGGTTGTAAAAGTGGAGGCCTGTGAGGCAGTTCCGAAATCTAAGAAGCTCTTAAAATTCACACTGAATGACGGAACAGACCGGAAGCGCACAATTTTAAGCGGAATTCACGAGTATTACGAGCCGGAAGAACTGATCGGCAAGACCTGCGTGGCAATCACAAATCTGCCGCCGAGGAAGATGATGGGGATTGCCTCAGAGGGAATGCTGATCAGCGCGGTGTATGAATATGACGGAAGAGAAGGGCTGAATCTGTTGATGCTGGATGCCAGCATTCCGGCGGGTGCAAAGCTCTACTAAGATGTACCGTTTTGCCTGGGAAAACGGGATGTACTTCACAGTCGGAAAAAGCCCCAAAAGTACACTTTTACATCAAATTTACATCATTTGATGCAGGAAAGTGTGCAGAGGCAAAAAAATCGCATAATGAACAGAAAAACGGGTAGCCCAAAAAGGACTACCCGTTTTGTAGTGCGCCTGGCGGCGCACGTTTCTAACGGGTGAAAGTCGTGTGTTCTGCAAGCTGTTATCAGCTTGCCAGTGAAAGTCTGGTCAAGGTAATCG
>CASGAH010000126.1 GCA_949299375.1 uncultured Eubacteriales bacterium
CGCAGAGGAAATCGCGGCTGTCATCCCCATGAGAGGGCGGGAAAAAATGGCATGGCAGGAACATCAGAATCATCTGCCGGAAAAGGCGGAAGAATATTATAAACTGCAGGAGACGGGAATTTGCTTTTTTCCGATGACAGATCCGGCCTATCCGCAGAGACTGAGACGGATGTACGATCCGCCTGCAGGAATTTTTGTAAAAGGAAAGCTTCCGCGGGATGACAGGCCAAGCGCCGCCATCATCGGCGCCAGAGTGTGCAGCCATTACGGAAAAGAAATTGCCCGCAGTCTTGGGGAGACGCTTGGCAGACACAACATTCAGATCATCAGCGGGATGGCGATGGGAGTAGACGGATGGGGGCATCGCGGCGCCCTTCAGGCGGGAGGAGAGACATACGCCGTTTTGGGGTGCGGCCCGGACATCTGTTATCCGAGGGAGAATGAAGATATATACCGGCAGATTCCGCTTCAGGGCGGATTGCTGTCGGAATATCCGCCCCGAACGCCGCCGCTTGCCATTTACTTTCCAGCGCGAAATCGAATCATTGCCGCCTTGTCCGACTGCGTCCTCGTCGTGGAGGCAAGGGCGAGAAGCGGAACTTCGATCACCGTCGACCAAGCGCTGGAACAGGGGAAAGAGGTGATGGCAGTTCCGGGACGGATGGATGATCCGCTGAGTCTGGGATGCAACCAGCTGATCCGAAACGGGGCGGGAATTCTCACGGAAATGAGAGATGTATTGGAGTTTTTCCATATTTCCTGTGATAATTCCATGCAAAATCCAAAAATGGTAAAAAAAAGACTTGCAAAAGAAGAGAAAATAATATATAGTTGTTTGCGTTTACAGCCGAAGCATCTGGAAGAGATTTTACAGGAGACGGCGATGCCGCCGGGTCAGGTCCGCACCATTTTGCTTCAGCTGGAGTTGAAAGGCGAGATCAGCCAGCCTCAGAAAAATTATTATGCCGTTTCAAAGGCAGACAGGTGAGGAAAAAACAGCGCAGAAATGAGGAGAAGTATGGCGAAGAATCTGGTTATTGTGGAATCACCGGCCAAAGTAAAGACAATCAAGAAATTTCTCGGATCCAACTACGAAGTGATGGCTTCAAACGGCCATGTGAGGGATCTGCCAAAAAGTCAGCTTGGGATTGATGTAGAACATGACTATGAACCAAAATACATTACCATTCGGGGGAAGGGGGATGTGTTGACGGCACTTCGAAAAGAAGTGAAAAAAGCCGATCAAATTTACCTGGCAACCGACCCGGACCGGGAAGGAGAGGCGATTTCCTGGCATCTGGCACAGGCATTGAAGCTGGAAAACAAGAAAGTCAAGCGGATTACGTTCAACGAGATTACGAAAAACGCGGTAAAAGCTTCTCTCAAGGAAGCAAGAGACATCAATATGAATCTGGTCAATGCCCAGCAGACGAGAAGAATGCTGGACCGCATGGTTGGATACCGGATCAGTCCGCTCCTGTGGAAGAAGGTGAAGCGGGGGCTGAGTGCCGGAAGAGTGCAGTCTGTCGCGCTGCGGATGATTTGCGATCGGGAAGAAACCATCCACGCCTTTATCCCGGAGGAATACTGGAAGCTGTCGGCATTTTTGCAGGTAGAGGGGATGAAAAAGCCTTTGGAGGCAAAATTCTACGGCAGCGGGGAAGAAAAGATTGCAATCCAAAAGAAAGAGCAGCTCGAACAGATTCTGGCGGACTTGGAGGGAAAGCCGTTCGTCATCCGCGAGATCCGGAAAGGAGAGCGAACGAAAAAGGCGCCGCTCCCGTTTACGACAAGCACCCTGCAGCAGGAGGCGTCCAACCAGCTCAATTTCTCCACACAGAAGACGATGCGCATCGCCCAGCAGCTGTATGAAGGCGTGGATGTGGAGGGAGAGGGAACCATCGGTATCATCACATATCTGAGAACCGACTCCACGCGCGTCGCCAAAGAGGCCGATGAGGCTGCGAGAGCCTACATCAGAGAATGCTACGGCGATCCCTATGTCGTGCAGGAGGGCGCAGAAAAGGCCGGGAAAGCAAAAATTCAGGACGCCCACGAGGCGATTCGCCCGACCAACATCGCGCTGACGCCGGAAAAAATGAAAGCATCCCTCTCCAGAGACCAGTACCGCCTCTACCAGCTGATCTGGAAGCGGTTTACGGCCAGCCGGATGGAACACGCCCGGTATGAGACGGTTCAAGTCAAAATCGATGCCGCCTCGTGGCGTTTTACGTCCTCTG
>CASGAH010000127.1 GCA_949299375.1 uncultured Eubacteriales bacterium
TTTCTCATATTTTTTCTCCTTGTCTTTATTTATCCTTTCAGTCCGCCGATGGATACGTTGTTCATAATGGCGTTCTGGAAGAAAATAAACAATATCACCACCGGAATGATCGACAGGATCACGCCGGCGAAATAAATGGGTTCGTTTGCGAAATATTTCGCCATCTGCTCGTACGCGTAAATGCCGTAGGAAAGAGTGGGCAGTTCTTCCAGCCACGTGAGCGGGCCCTGCACGTCGTTCCACGAACCGACGAAGCCCATCACGAAAAAGGCGGTCAGCATCGGCATGATCATGGGCATCATGATCATCTGTCTTGGTGCATATCTATCGATCAGTTATGCAGGTACGGTCTATCCGCAAATGGATGCCACTGTATTGCCAAGCCCGGCACTGATGTATTTTTACAAAGTGCACGAAATAGGACAGAATTTTTGGATATTTATCTGCATACTGGTCATCCTGCCGAATTTAGAGTCATCTAAATATTTGGATCGCAGGGTCTCCGGATTCAATCATTTTATGATACAGCGAATAGGAAAAAGAAAGACTTGCTTGTTGTCTTTCGGCAAAAATATCGTCAAAGTGCTGCTTGAAAACTATGGCTACGAAGTCATTGACCTCGGAAAAGACGTGCCGGCGGAAGTCATTGTAGACACGGCAATAAAGCGGGATGTCCCTCTTGTTGGCCTGAGTGCGCTGATGACAACAACCGTCGTCCACATGGAGGAGACGATCCGCCTTTTGCGGGAGAGGGCGCCGGAGAAAAAAGTTGTCGTGGGCGGTGCTGTGCTGACGCCGGAGTATGCAAAGCGCATCGGGGCGGACTGCTATGCAAAAGACGCGATGGCGACCGTCCATTACGCGGAGCAGGTTTTTGGAGGCATGATTTCGTAGAACAGGTATCATTTGGGACAAAGACTGCCATACTAATCTCGATTCCGGGCGTCAACGGAAAGAAAGGATGCGTGAAGTTATGGCAGAACAGACAGGAAACCAAAACGGACAACATGAAGAAAGACAGGAAGAGAAAATACGGGAGACGGGTCAGCTGACGCTGAACCAGAATCCAGAGCAATACCGGATTCATTTATTGACCGTGATTGGAGAGATTGAGGGGCATGAATGTCTCTCCTCCAATGTCAAGACGACAAAGTATGAGCATGTCCTTCCCCAGCTGGCGGCCATCGAGGACAACAAGGAGATGGATGGAATGCTGATTTTAATCAACACCGTAGGCGGAGACATCGATGCGGGGCTTGCGCTGGCAGAAATGATTGCCTCCCTATCCCTTCCCACGGTATCGCTCGTACTGGGCGGTAGCCATTCCATCGGGGTACCGCTGGCGGTGAGTGCAGAGTATTCCTTCATTGTGGAATCGGGGGCAATGCTCATTCATCCGGTTCGCATGAACGGGATGGTCATCGGGGCGCCGCAGACATATGAATATTTCCAGAGACTTCAAAACAGAATCAGCGGATTCATCGCTGCCCACAGCCGCGTTTCCCGTGAGCGGGTGGAAGAGATGATGATGGAAACCGGAGAACTGACCAAAGACCTTGGAACAATCCTCATCGGCAAAGATGCTGTCCGGGAAGGGCTGATCGATGAAGTTGGAGGAATTCGGGAGGCGCTGTCAAAACTGCACGAGATGATTTCCTGCCGCCGCGAAAAACAGCACCTGTAGAAGAATAAAGAGCGATCGCGCCTCCCCGAGGGACAAGCATGCTTGCACCTATGGGGAGGCATTTGATTGGGCAGACAGATCACAGCAGCCGGTTCGGCCCCTGTCTGTTGGCGTGCCTGCGGATGAATGCTTTACAAACGATAGAAGGAATGCTATAATGTCAGAACAATGACCGCAATTTAGGGGGTGACAGCATGGCACAGGCGAAAACAGGGAAAACCGGACAGACGAGAAAAACAGTTTCCTCCAAAAGTGGAACGGTTTCTTCCAGAACCGTTCGAAGCAAGGCATCCGGCACGACGAGGAAAAAGAGGGTTACGGCTTCCCGGACTGTCAAAGCCAAAGCCGCAGCGAGATCCAGACAAAAAACAAGTTCCGTCTGGGACAATTATGAGTTCCCGGTTGTGTGCGAAATCGCCCGATGGGTGCTTGCTGCGCTGGCCATCATTTTGTTTATCAGCAGCTTTGACCAGGTGGAACATAACCTGCTCTGGCTGAAGAAAATCAACTTCGGGCTGTTCGGGCAGGGAGGATATGT
>CASGAH010000128.1 GCA_949299375.1 uncultured Eubacteriales bacterium
GAAGTTCCTCGTCGAAGGCTGCGCAGACACCGCCTTCAACGGAGGTATACAGTACGTTCCCGAAACAAACGGATGTGCAGAATGCCACACATCTCTTTGATGAAAACGGGGTAGCTATTCTTGACATCAAGGAGGTGGGCAAAGTATACAATCCGGCTTTTGTTGCTCTCTATGCCTTGACTTACGCTGGAGTGGAAGATTATTTTGCTGGAATTTATCGATGCCTACCAAAATGAGGAGGGCGTAACTCTGCCGTCGGAAACAGACGAGGAAAAACGAAGCGAGGAAGAGCAGCTTTTGTATGACTATGTGCTGGATGAAATCGTGGCGCTGGAGATATTGCAGATGCTGGCACAGGAAAATAACGTTCTTCTGACAGCGGAAGAGCAAGTCCGGGCAGAGGAATGCGCACAGTACTACATGGAGCATACCGATGAGAAAACGCTGCACGACTGCAGCGCAGATGCCGGGCAGGTAACGGAGTTGATCGAAAAATATGTCCTTGCGCAAAAGACGATTGCAGTGCTGACGGAGGGAGCGGATCTGGAAGTAAGCGAAAATGAGGCCAGAGCCATTTCCATTCAGATCATGGAATTTTGGGAAGAGGAAGCGGCGTGGGAGGCGCTGGATCAGATCCGCCAGGGCACTTCTTTTCAGCAGGTGTATCTGGACCGCTTCCAGGAGACGCCTTTGGAGCACAATATAACGAGGGGAACCCTTCTTGCACCGCTGGAGGCGGTGGCATTTTCGCTGCAGAGCGGAGAAATGAGCGATGTTGTCTCATGCCAGGAGGAGGAAACGGGAGAATGGCATTATTTTATTCTCTATTGCTGCAATGATTATATCCCGGAACTGACGCAGGCCAATATGGAGACAATCAAAAATCGAAAGAAAACAGAAATCTGGATGGAGCGTGTGATCGAAAAGCGGGGAGAACTGTCTGTCTATCTGGAGGAGAGGCAGCTCAAAACAGAGCAATGGCTTGAGACGGATGGACGGGAAGCACAGTTTTTTGCTGTCTTCGAACAATTTTTCGGGACAGATGCACCGCTTGAGAGCGCGTCGTAAAGGAAGGGGATGAGAGGGGATGGAGAGAAAGCGTTATATCCTTTCGCTGGACCAGGGAACGACAAGTTCCCGCTGTATTTTGTTTGACCGGAAAGGAACCATCTGCAGCATGGCGCAGAAGGAGTTTCGGCAGATTTACCCGCAGCCGGGATGGGTAGAACATGATCCGATGGAGATCTGGTCTTCCCAGATGAGCGTGGCGGTGGAAGCGATGAGCAAAATCGGCGCCGTTGCAGAGGACATCTGTGCAATCGGCATCACCAATCAGAGGGAGACAACAATTGTCTGGGACCGAGAGACAGGAAAACCGGTCTGCAATGCGATTGTATGGCAGTGCAGAAGAACGGCAGGGCAGGTAGACCGGATGAAGGCGGAGGGATATTCCGAACGGATCCGGGAAAAGACTGGGCTCGTGCCCGATGCCTATTTTTCCGCCACGAAAATTCAGTGGATTTTGGACCATGTCGAGGGGGCGCGCCAAAAAGCCGAAGAGGGGAAACTTCTGTTTGGAACGGTAGACACATGGTTAATCTGGAATCTGACGAATCGAAAGGTGTTTGTCACAGATTATACCAATGCCTCCCGCACGATGCTGTTTAACATTCACACGCTGCAGTGGGACGAGGAAATCCTTTCCCTGTTTCACATTCCAAAATCAATGCTGGCGCAGGTCATGCCGTCGAGCTGTATCTACGGCACGACAGAATGGGAAGGGCTGGGGCGCGGCATTCCCATCGCAGGAGCGGCGGGAGACCAGCAGGCGGCGCTGTTCGGGCAATGCTGTTTTTCCCCGGGAGATGCCAAAAATACGTATGGAACGGGATGCTTCCTTTTGATGAACACCGGAAAGATGCCGGTTTCCTCTCAAAACGGACTGATCACAACGATTGCCGTCGGCGCAGAAGGGGACGTCTCGTATGCTCTGGAGGGAAGTGTCTTTGTGGCGGGAGCTGCAGTGCAGTGGCTGCGGGATGAGATGCAGATTGTCCGCAGCGCCTCTGAGACAGAGTCGATTGCGCAGCG
>CASGAH010000129.1 GCA_949299375.1 uncultured Eubacteriales bacterium
CGATACAGCCATTTTCCGGAATGTCAACAGTAATATGATTATTCCGCAATAGGTCGTTTAGATTATCTGACGCCAGATTTAACACAGTATAAAGATCAATCTTTTCCCGCTTGAGCGGCAGCGTTCCGGCATCAATTTTAGAAAGCATAAGCAAGGATTCTTCCAGACGGTTTAATCGTTTCAACTGCTGTCTGACCTGTTCTGCGTAAGTTCCGGGAACCTCTTTTTCCATAAGCTGCAACGACAAAAAGGCCGATGTGATCGGTGTTTTCAGTTGGTGTGCGATATTGGCCAGGTTCTCTGCGAAATTTTTCTTTGCGGCAACTGCCATTTCTCTTGTTTGGTAAAGCGATGTAACTGTTTTGTATATCTCGTCCTGCAGATGGGAATATTCATCTTCCTGCGTTTGTACCAGCATCCCCCCTGCGCCGATGTTGACCTGCTCCAAATAGGCCGTCAGATCGGCGATCCTCTTTCGATTTTTTCTGCGGAACAGAAAGATTGCGGCCACAAAGGCGCAGGCAGTCACAAGAAAAAACAGAATCGGGAAAAGCACTGTATCCGGCGAGAAATCATAGCAAAAATCATCGGCCCGGTATCCGTATTTTTCCAGATAATCGTTCCCCTTAAGTTTTTCTTCCGTCAATGAATGATACTCTTTCAGTGCCGCTAATAACTGCGGCTCTGCTTCAGGAACATTTGCCAATATGGTTTCGCACAATGCCGAAATATGTTCAAATGCAATCTGCCAGTACGTATGCAAGAAAAAAGCGGCGGTAAATATCGTGCCCGCCGCAAAAACAACAAACGGAAAAATCAAAAGTATATTGTGTTTCCACTTTTTACTCATTGTGTGTCCTCCATACGGTAGCCAAAACTTCGGATCGTTTTTAAGCAGGCTGGATAGTTCAGCTTTTCCCGCAGTCTTTTCATTGTGACCGTCAGCGTATTATCGTTCACATAATTTCCGCTGCAATCCCAAACCTGCTCTAATAACAGGTTTCTGGTAATCGTTTTTCCCTTGTTTTCCATCAGGATCAGGAGAAGTCTGTACTCCGGCTGGCTTACAACAATTTCCTTCTGCCCGTCATAGACAGCTGTTTTCTCCTTATCCAACATCAGGTCATCACAGAATAGCTTTGTATCGGTTACGGTTTTGGTTCTCCGTAGCAGAGCCAGAATACGGGAATACAGAACAGCAAGATCAAAGGGCTTTACCACATAATCATCCGCCCCGTTTTGGAAGCCGGTAACAATGTCATGGGAATCACCGCGAACCGTCAAATAGATAACAGGCAGAGTTTTCCATCTTTCCCGGATCCAGAGGCACAATTCATTTCCCTGTCCGTCCGGCATATTCCAGTCCAGCAGGACGATCATAGGCAAATGACCGATCAGAGCTTTCTTGACATCGGCAATCCTATCAAAAACAGTCACTTTGCAATTCTGCTGCTCCAAATATTCTTTTACAGACTTACCAATTGTTTCGTCATCTTCCACGTAATAAACTTCAATCATGATAGTTCCTTCACAAGCCTTTGGATAGTATCTTCCTCTTCTTCCAGAGCCTCTGCAATCTCGGAAACAGATTTACCCTTTGCAAGCTTTTTCCAGTCATTGGGGGTAAGTTTGCCCGAAAGCGCATCCGACATAGAGACCTTTGCGAAGCCGCACAAGAGCCTTTGAATTATCTGAATTTCCGGCATTTCCAGCGAGAATACCGCGCATACCTTATTGTTGTTGAGCGCTGCGTTTTCGACGATATTCATCGAGAGCGAAGTCTTGCCCATACCGGGACGGGCGGCAAGGACGATGAGGTCGGACTTCTGCAGCCCGTTCGTCAGATTGTCCAGCCTTGTAAAGCCCGTCTGTACGCCCCTGAACGCATCCTTATTGCTGTCGAGCTTCTGGAACTTCTCCATAACAGAGTCGACGCCGTCGCTCTCCCTTATATCCTTCATCGACGAGGTGTCGTTGTTCTTGGATATAGCATAGACAAGCTCTTCGGCGTACTGCACGCTCTTGACGTTGTCGTCGCTGCTGCGGGCGAATTT
>CASGAH010000130.1 GCA_949299375.1 uncultured Eubacteriales bacterium
TTCATCGGGGATGCGCAGGCAATCTGCAGGGCGAATATTTTCCTGCGCACAGCGGAGCGGATTCTGCTGAAAGCGGCAGAGTTTTCGGCTGTCACCTTTGACGAGCTGTTTGAGAAAACAAAAGAGGTCGACTGGGCGTCCTACCTCCCGCAGGACGGGAAGTTCTGGGTCACAAAGGCGACGTCAATCAAGAGCAAACTGTTTTCCCCGTCGGACATTCAGTCGATTGTCAAAAAGGCCATTGTAGAGAAGCTGAAGATACAATATGGCACAAGTGTTGTTCCGGAGACGGGCGCCTCCTATCCGCTGCGGGTATTTTTCCTGAAAGATCAGGCCGTCCTTGCCATTGACACAACAGGGGAGTCGCTTCACAAGAGAGGGTATCGTCCGTTCTCTGCCAAGGCGCCCATCAGCGAGACGCTGGCCGCCTCACTGATTCTGCTGACTCCGTGGAACCGAAACCGCCCCCTCATCGATCCATTCTGCGGCAGCGGAACGATTCCCATTGAAGCGGCGATGATGGCGGCAAACATTGCGCCCGGAATGAACCGCTCTTTCCTGGCCGAAAACTGGACCAATCTGACGCCCAAAAAACTGTGGTATGAAGGGGTCAATGAGGCAGTGGATCTCATAGACGACAGCGCACAGGCCGACATCCAGGGATACGACATTGATCCGGAAATGATCCGCATTGCGCGGGAGCACGCAAAGTTGGCCGGAGTCGATCACCTCATTCATTTTCAGCAAAGGCCGGTCAGCGAGCTGAGCAGTTCCAAAAAGTACGGATTCCTCATCACGAATCCGCCCTACGGGGAGCGTCTGGAAGAAAAAGAGGCGCTAAAAGATCTCTACCGTCAGATTGGGGATCGCTTTGCGGCAATGCCTTCGTGGTCCGCCTGTCTGATTACGTCTTATGAGGATGCGGAGCGGTGCATGGGACGCAGGGCAGACCGGAACCGGAAGTTATACAATGGGATGCTAAAAACGTATTTCTATCAGTTTATGGGTCCCAAGCCGCCCCGGCCGCTTTCGCAGCCCGGCAAAAGCAGAGAAATGGAGAAAAACGAGTATGAAAAAAATATTGTTCGCAACCTCAAATGAGGGGAAGATGCGGGAAGTCCGCATGATCCTGCAGGGCATCCCGGCAGAAGTATTTTCGCTGAAAGAAGCAGGCATCCAGGTAGATGTGGAGGAGAACGGGGAAACGTTTGAAGAAAATGCGATCCTCAAGGTGAAAGCGCTTCGCCCCTACTGGGACGGCCTGATTTTGGCGGACGACTCCGGTCTGGAAGTCGACTGGCTTGGCAAAGCGCCGGGCGTCTGCTCTGCCCGCTACATGGGACATGAGACATCCTACGACATCAAAAACCAGGCGATTCTCGACCAGCTGCAGGGCGTGGAGGGTGAAGACCGCTCCGCCCGCTTTGTATGCGTGATCGCTGCCCTGCTTCCGGACGGGGAGATCCTCTCTGCGAGAGGAACCATCGAAGGCGTCATTGCGCATCACCCTGCGGGGAGCGGAGGCTTCGGATATGATCCCATCGTACTCATCCCGTCCCTTGGAAAAACGACGGCGGAATTGTCTCCGAGCGAAAAGAACGAGATCAGCCACAGAGGAAAAGCGCTGCGCCAGATCAGGAAACTGCTTCTGGAAAGGGGATACTATGAAGATATTGATTGTCAGTGACACCCATCGCAAGTGCGGCATATTGAAGCAGGTCCTGGAAAAAATCGCTCCCATCGATTTGCTCATCCATCTGGGGGATGTCGAAGGGGATGAAGATTATATCCGCACGCTGGCCGGATGTGAAACCGTGATTGTCGCAGGAAACAACGATTATTTTTCCCGGCTGAATTCTGAGGAAGAAGTGACGATTGGAAAATACAAAGCGCTTGTCACGCACGGACATTATTACCGTGTCTCCCTCAGCACAAAAAGAATTATGGAAATTGCAAAATCCAGAGGGTTTGACATCGTGATGTTCGGACACACCCATCGGCCGCTGATCGAATACGGCGACGGAATCGTGGCGGTCAACCCGGG
>CASGAH010000131.1 GCA_949299375.1 uncultured Eubacteriales bacterium
TTCATCAGAATGGCTTTTGTCTCCTCACTCATCTGGCGAATGTCGCATCCAATCATAAGCGGGGAGCCAAGAAGCGCCCAGAGCGAAAAGTGGGTGCGGTACTCCGCTTCGCTGCACCCGGCAAGCCCTACATTTCCCTTTCCGTTCATGCCTACAACAAGCATGTCCATATCCGGGAAGCAATTGATGGAGCCATAATGACACGCATCCAGCGCGCACATCGACAAGCCCTTGATGGACTGCCAGCCGTCGAAAATATCGCCCGTCGTCCTCCACATGGAAGCCCCGGTCTGTTTGATCCACTTTTTAGTCTCGTCCGCGCCCCAGGAGCATGCAGAAAATAAAATGTCCCGGCCAGAGTTTGCAAGTGCCGCAGCCATCCGCTTATACAAAATGTCTCCGCGAACGGTAGACGGATGGAAGCAGTAATCATATTTCAGGAAGTCGACGCCCCACTCCGCAAAAGCGGCGGCATCTGTAAATTCATGGTCAAAGCTTCCCGGATATCCTGCGCACGTATGCATTCCCGCGCAGGAGTACATTCCGAATTTCAGCCCTTTGCTGTGTACATAGTCGGATACGTATTTCATTCCATGCGGAAATTTCACCGGATCCGGCACCATTCGCCCGTCCTCTCCCCGTTCGCGCAGTGCCCAGCAGTCGTCAATGACAACATAGCAATATCCGCACGCTGCAAGCCCCGAGTCTACCAGAGCATCCGCAGAGCGCATGATAACTTCCTCATTGATTTCTTCTCCAAATGTGTTCCATGAATTCCAGCCCATAGGCGGCCGATATGCTACCATCTCAAAATCCTCCTTTTCTCCTTTTCTCAAAATTCAATCGTTTTCCTGTCTTTCTATGACAGCGTTTCCAGACAAATCCGGCGCAGCGGTTAGGAAGAATATGCATTTCTGCAGGACAAAATCCACTTTGCCCGGTCAAGCGGGTTTACGCCCCTTCTGGGAAGGATTTCTGTGAATCCGCTTTCACAGGGGCGATAGGAGTCAAATTCGACGCTGCAGCTTCCCCGCCCGGATGTCAGCGAGCGAAATGTGATCGGGTACTCCATCGAATCCCGGAGCGGCATCACCGCTTCCAGGGTGAACATTCCCTCTTCCACCGCCGGCGGTTCAAACGTTCCTCTCATATTGAGAATCTGTCCCAGAACTTTTCCCATCCACTGCTCCTGTGCGGAAAGTTTTACCCGCACATACGGTTCCAAAAGAACCGATCCGCTCTCTGCCAGCGCCCGCAGTGCGGCAACAGGCGTCGCCACAAAGAAGTCAAGCGGATGCGTGTGTACGTGGTGGTGTTCCCCGCCCACGAGTGTCACTTTGGCATCGATCACTTCCCATCCGTAGATGCCCTGGCGAAAGGTCTCCATCAGGCTGGCCTTTACGTGGTTTTGATAGCGGTACGGAAGTTCCTTCTCCTTGATGACCGACGCAAACACAATTCCGCTTCCCGCCGGGAGCGGTTCGATTTGAAGGTCAACGACAGCCCAGCATGGTTTTGGCATCGTGTACACTTCCCGCCCGATCGCACGGTGTCCGGGCGTCTCCTTATAGATCACACCCGGTCTGGAAAACGCTGTCCGAAGGCCAAACCGGGTCTGCAGCAATTCCTGAAGAATTTCAATCTGCACCGTTCCCATAACCCGCAAATACATCTGCCCTGTCATCGGATTGCGCTCATACTGCAGCAGCGGATCTTCCTCGGACAGCTCCGTTAAGGCATCTGCAAGTTCCATTTCCTGTTGTTTGTCTGCGGGTTCCACCTGAACCATCAAAAGGGGCTCCACCTGCATCGCAGGAGGCCGGATTTGTCTCTCCCTGGAGTTTCCGATGAGATCGCCGATTCTGCAGTGCGAGAGGCCGTACACAGCGGCAATCTCCCCGCCTTTCATCTGCCCCGCATCCATCCATCTTCCCCCTTGGATGCGGCGAATCTGGGTCGCTTTTTCCCACTCCTCCGGTTTTTGCCCCGCAATGGGTACCACATCCCGGCTCGCCAGCGTTCCCCCGAACAGGCGGATG
>CASGAH010000132.1 GCA_949299375.1 uncultured Eubacteriales bacterium
ATCCCACGGTTGACAAACTTTTTTCTGTGAATGGCAGCGTAGATGCACTCCGCGATCCATCCGATTACAGAATACAGAACAAAAATCGCCAGCAATTCTGTCCATGACGCTTTTATCATCCGTTCTTCCCCCTCTTTCTTTCCCATTCTTTTTGTAACAGGTGATATCAGGGGGCTCAAGCGCCTTTTGTCTCCAACATCACCTCATACTCTTTTTAGTTTAACCTGTAATTATGAATAAACTGTAAACATCCGAAAAAAAAGAGGGAAAAATAGTACAAAAATGATACCATTTCCCTCTATTTTTGATCGCAATGATTCGCGGCTTTTTCCCGGTTACGGCAAATTGTCTACCGCTGCTCTCTCAATTGCAAGCCCTTTCGTGTAACGGACAATGAATTCGTCAAACCCTTTCACGTCCTCCGGATTCGGGCTCATCTTTGTTCCCGTCTCTCCGTTGAATACTTTCTCATTCAGATATTGCTCCAGCGTCTCCCCTTCTTCCCGGTGAATCATGTAGGAGGCAAGCAAAGCGATTCCCCACGCTCCGCCCTCTCCGGCTGTCTCCATGACAGACACCGGCGTGTTCATCGCTGCCGCCATAATGCTCTGTCCGACGCCTGCGGTCTTGAACAGTCCGCCGTGGCCAAAGATTTCGTCAATCTGAACCCCTTCCTGCTTAATCAAAATGTCCATACCGGTCTTTAACGCACCGAGGGAAGTAAACAGGTGTACGCGCATAAAGTTTGCCAGGTTAAAACGGCTCTCCGGCGTTCTCACAAACAGCGGACGTCCCTCCTCAAACCCGGTAATATGTTCCCCGGAGAAATAGTTGTAGGCAAGCAGGCCGCCGCAGTCCCCGATGTGCAGTTGTTGCAATGTACCATGCCGACCAGATCTCCGGACGGCGTTGTCACAAGGTCAATCTCCGGATATACTTTGGACAGCTCTTTCTCCAGCACGATCATCGCAAACACAGAAGTGCCGGCAGAGACATTTCCGGTTCGTCTGGCCACACTGTTTGTCGCTGCCATTCCAGTTCCGGCATCTCCCTCTGGCGGACAGAGCAAAACTCCAGCCTGAAGCTGTCCGGACGGATCCAAAAGTCTGGCTCCTTCTTCCGTCAGTGTTCCCGCTTCTTCCCCGGCAACAAGCACCTGCGGGAGAATCTCCTCCAGTTTCCACGGGAATCCATAGGGAGCAATTTTCTCATCGAACTGCTGAATCATATGCGTGTTAAACTGCTTCGTATGAATGTCAATGGGGAACATTCCGGATGCCTCTCCCACACCCAGCACTTTGCGCCCTGTCAGCTTCCAGTGAATGTATCCTGCCAGCGTCGTCTGGAAAGCAACTTCCCGGACATGCTCCTCCCCGTTTAAGATCGCCTGATACAGGTGCGCAATGCTCCATCTTTGCGGGATGTGATAGGAAAACAACTCCGTCAGCTCCTCCGAAGCCTGTTCTGTGATCGTATTTCTCCACGTACGGAATGGAACAAGAAGCTCCCCTTCCTGATTGAATGCCATATATCCATGCATCATAGCGCTGAACCCGATGGCGCCAATCTTTGTGAGCGGGACACCATACTGGCGCATCACATCAGACTGCAGATCCTGATAGCATTCCTGAAGTCCTCCCCAAATGTCCTCCAGACTGTATGTCCAGATGTTGTTCTCAAAACGGTTCTCCCAGTCATAACTTCCGGATGCTACCGGAACATGGTTTTCATCGATCAGGACAGTTTTGATCCGGGTAGAACCAAGTTCAATACCGGCTGCCGCCTTTCCTTCTTCAATCATTTTTCTGATCTGATTTATTCTATCATCCATGCGATTTCCCTCCCGCTTCCACAATGCCCGATCTGCTACTTCTGTCCATAATATGCATTCGCGCCGTGCTTACGATAATAATGCTTGTCCTGAAGTTCCTGAGGCGCAGGCTGGTTCTGTGGATTAATGGCCTCGCAGCGGGCCGCCATCTTGGCCACCTCTTCCAGCACCACTGCATTATGTACCGCTTCATGCGCGTTTTTCCCCCATGTAAACGGACCATGGTTTTTACACAGCACTGCAGGCGTAGCCACATAATCTTTCTTTCTGGCCTCAAATTCATCTGCGATCAGAATACCCGTATTCTTCTCATAGGCTTCCTCAATCTC
Organism: uncultured Eubacteriales bacterium; assembly: GCA_949299375.1. Classification (GTDB taxonomy): domain Bacteria; phylum Bacillota; class Clostridia; order Lachnospirales; family Lachnospiraceae; genus UBA2942. The sequence continues at coordinate 2,161 of CASGAH010000132.1, forward strand.
TTCTTTTGTCAGATTCCTCACACAAGGGACCTCTCCATACAGATAATCGGCATGTGTTGTTCCATAACAGGGAATGTCTCTTCCTGCCTGCGCCCAACTGGTTGCCCAGGATGAATGTGTATGAACCACTCCCCCTATATCAGGAAATCGATTATACAGCACTGCATGAGTCGCCGTATCCGAAGACGGATTATATCTGCCTTCTACCTTATTGCCGTCCAGATCAACCACCACCATATCCTCTGGTGTGAGTTTATCATATTCCACTCCGCTGGGTTTAATAACAAAGAGCCCTTTCTCCCTGTCAATCCCACTTACATTTCCCCATGTAAAAGTGACCAGACCATACTTGGGAAGAAGCATATTTGCTTCGTATACT
>CASGAH010000133.1 GCA_949299375.1 uncultured Eubacteriales bacterium
TGGACGGATCGATCTCAATGGCTCCCACCTCAGAGGAGAGAATCATCCATCCATCGGAGGTGATGCAGTAGCGGGAAGGCCGAAGGCCGTTGCGGTCCAACACAGCTCCCATAATATCTCCATCGCTGAACAAAATGGAAGCCGGTCCGTCCCACGGTTCCATCATGGTGGAGTAATATTGATAAAAGTCCTTCTTGGCCTGATCCATATACCGGTTGTTGATCCACGGCTCCGGAATGGTAATCATCACCGCAAGCGGCAGCGGCAAACCGCTCATGTACAGAAACTCCAGCGCATTGTCCAGCATTGCGGAATCGGAACCTTCCGCGCTGATTGCGGGCAATACCTTGTGCAGTTCGTCTGCCAAAAGACCGGAGGACATACTCTCCTCTCTGGCCATCATTTTGTCTACATTGCCCCGGATTGTGTTGATCTCCCCGTTGTGAACGATGAAGCGGTTTGGATGGGCGCGCTTCCAGCTCGGGGTCGTATTCGTGCTGAAGCGGGAATGCACAATCGCAATGGAAGATTCATAATCCGTATCTCTCAAATCATCATAAAATCCTCTCAGCTGCCCGACGAGAAACATTCCCTTGTACACGATCGTCCGGCTCGACAGCGATACCACATACGTGCTTCCCTCTGTGGACTGTTCAAAAATGCGCCGAATCACATAGAGTTTGCGGTCAAATTCAATTCCTTTTTCCATGTCCATCGGCTTTTTAATGAAACACTGCATGATGCATGGCATACAATCCAGCGCTTTCTTCCCAAGAATTCCTGACTGAATCGGCACCGTTCTCCACCCCAAAAAAGTAAGTCCTTCCTTTTTGGTGATGATCTCAAACATTTTCATCGCCTGTCTCTTGTTCAGCTCTTCCTGCGGGAAGAAAAACATACCGACGCCATACTCCCGCTCCTCTCCGATGGAAATACCCTCTGCGGCACACACTTTCGAAAAAAAGGAATGGGAGATTTGTGTGAGAATGCCGACACCATCCCCGGTCTTTCCTTCCGCATCTTTCCCGGCACGATGTTCCAGGTTTTCTACGATCCTCAATGCTTTTTCAACGGTCTCGTGACTTTGAACGCCTTTAATGTTGACAACGGCTCCAATTCCGCAGTTGTCATGTTCAAATCTGGGATCATACAGACCTACTGCCTGACGTTTGCTTTCCTCCATAGCGAATCTTCCTTTCCTTATTGGCATAAAAAAAGGATGACCGGAATAACGTTCTCATAGAACTGCTTCCTGTGCCATCCCCTTTGTCGGCTGCCTTATTCAGATGATGTTTCAGAATTCCGGCGATGGAATCTGAACTGTCCTCACTATACACCATTTCTTCCATTTTGTAAAGAAAAACTTTTTTCTAAATTTTCAGATAATTCGACTTCAATATTCTTTTCTTACTTTTTATCTGATAACATCACCTGGAATGTTCTAAACAGAAAACATCACAAAAAAAAATTGTATTTTTCTCTCTAAAGTGCTACAATGTAGTAGATGTTTCTTTTCTACTCCTGACTCCATCTATCTTTTTGGGAGGTTTCCATGATTCAGAGCAATTTTTCCATCAATCAGTCCAAAGCATATCAGCATCTGACGGATCTGTGCCGATTTACGTATCAGGACCCGGCCTGGCAGGAATCGTTTTGGAGCCGTCTCTCCACCATAACTTCAAGGGATCGTATCAAATCTGCGGCTACAGTGTCATCGATGTGCTGATCTGGCAGGTAAATCACGCGCCGCTTCCTTCCGACTGGAGAATGGAAGATCCCCAGTGCTACAGAGCGTATCTGGTTCTATACTCGTTTGACTTTTTCCTGGATATGGCACGCAAGCCAGAAGAACATGTCCAGATGCTTGAATCCGGAAAGAGCCAGGAATATTTCTAATCCCGGCTCTCCCCTGTCCGTTGTTCTGTTTTTCGTCACCGCAGTTTTGCATTGGGATATCGGACCTGCATAAACGAATCCGGATACGCCTCGTCCAGGAACTGTTCCCATGCGTTCTGCGCGGCTGCGCCCTCGCTTCTGACCGAATACCGCGCCAGGGCAGCCGCAGAGAGCAGCATATTCACTGCCATAAGTACAATGCAGACCCACGACAGAACCGGGCCGATTTTGGCGGGGATCCGCTCAATCCACCGGGAAAACACCGGATAGAAAATCTTTAGCCAGACGACCGCTGCAATGCCCCAGAAAAAGCAATACAGCAGATTGATACGCCCTCCCAGGTTGAGCGGGATATGGCTGTAATCCCAAAACACCGTCCCGAACACAACTTCTGTGAATACGCTGCACATATACTCATAGGTTCCACCGAGAAATGTTCCCTGGAAGAAAATATATGCGATCCGCTTTGTTCTCGACTGGTAAAGGAATGCCGTCAGGAGCATACATCCCAGTCCCCAGACGATGCTGAACGGTCCGTACACGACGCTGCTGCGGCTCATCCATACTCCGGTGGTCACGTAGCAGAAAATGGTCTCTGTGATATCCCCAAGGAATGCTCCGAGAAAAAACAGCCACACAAGCTTGTAAAAGGAGCACCCGTTTGCAAACGTTTCGCTTTTCTCTTCTTTTGGATATGGCGTCATCGTCGGGAACGCTTTTTCCATTCGGCGTGTCACAAGAGCGACAATGCTTCTGTTGATGCGGTCGGACAGCTTTCCAAGCTGTTCTGTCATTTCCGGCACGAATTTTCCGCTGTTCTTCCTCTTGAGAAGAATCGCAGATGTGCCGAGCAAATCAACCAATATGATCGCTGTCAGCGTCAGAAAAACGATCTTTCCGACAATCCCCGGCATCCATCCGAACCATCTGCGAATCCATGGAAACAAAAACAGAATCGATGCCGTCGCGCAAAGTCCGAACAGACACGCGTAACTCAGGCACGCATACCCGTTGATGTTCACAAACCGGTCCGAATAATCCCACATCCTTCTTCGGAACACTTTCTCGATGAGCGTCCCGCAAATCCACTCCACAAATCCTGCGACAACTGTGCTTCCCACAAAGAGAAACAGCGGGTGGCTTCGAAGCCCCTGAAAAAAGATCACGAT